>NZ_VWXJ01000032.1:0-34020 GCF_011752535.1 Pantoea sp. Tr-811 | reverse complement strand
TAGAGGTAGACTGTTTCGACTTTGGCGTCGGGTCGCATCATGGTCGGCGGGCTCCGGAAAGAAATCGGGAGCACAGCATCCGGGATCAGTTGAGCGCTTTGAATGTGGGGTTCATGGAGCGCTTACCGTTGACCAGAGCACGCGCTACGAACAAACCGCCCAGCTTGTTCCCGGTAGAACCCAACGACGCCCTGCCCCATAGCGGAAACCCCGCGTCGACGGCCCGCACATGGCCACCGTGGTCGGCCCGCCGGGTGAAAAGATTTACTGCGACGAATGAGGCCGGGTGAAGGTCAGCTTTCCCTGGGACCGGGAAAGCAAGAACAACGAGTTCAGTTCCTGCTGGGTGCGCGTCTCCCACAGCTGGGCCGGAGGCAGGTGGGGCGCGATGGTCATTCCGCGCATTGGCCAGGACGTGATCATTCACTACGTTAACGGCGACCCGGACCAAGCCGATGATTGCCGGGCGTATCTATTGCGGAAACCAGCCACCGCCCTACGACCTGCCCGAACACAAGACCCGCATGACCATCAAGAGCCAGACCTACAAGGGCAGTGGGCCACTTGTCGAGGCAGCGCTGGAGTCCCTCTGCGCCACACCAGCATTTCGCTGTTCCGGGAGCTCACCTCAACCACCTGAGCCGCAAGTCGATCGGCGACACGTTGGCGTCCGAACAGACCCGCACCGATGTGCAGGAAGCCCGCGCCCTGATCGGCAGCGCCCACAAGCTGAATCGCGGCGCCTTGGCGTTCTACCTGCAGCCTGAGCGTGCACAAGGCCCGATTGCCCCCAGGCGCCGGCGTATCCCTGACCCCATTCGCCGATGCCCGACGACTGGTCGAGACACCGGGTCAAGTACAGACCCTCGACGCCGATACCCTGGAAGAAGCCACTCCCGCAGAGGGCGACGAGTAACCCGATGTCCTCGGCGAACTGGACAGTTGGGCCTGCCAGGAGAGGCACCATGCGCAAATGGATAAGTGCAAACAACATGAGGTGGGCGGTGGGCTGGCTCGCCCTGGCCGGACTGGCGCTGAGCTGGTGGCACCCGTTTCATCACACCCACGCTAGCGGCCCGCCGTGGATCTACGGCAACCCTGAGGCGCGCTTCACCGTCGTGCTACACGCTGACCTGGAATGCCCCCACTGCCGCATCTACCTGCCCCAGCTGCAACGGTGGATAGTTACCAACGATCACGTGAACCTGGCCTGGCACCACCTGCCACTGCCCCAACACGAACCCGCCGCCAGCCGTGAAGCGCGGTTGGTCGAGTGCGTTGGCCAGCTCGAAGGCCGCGAGGGTTTCTGGGGAGCAGTGGTCTGGGTCTACCTGAACACACAAGGCAATGGCCGCGGGCTTGCCGGCCACATCACCTATCCTGGTTCGACGCCAAGCCTGCAGCGTTGCCTGGCCGGCGAAAACGTTGCCCAGATCGTAGACGAGCAAAAAGCGCAGGCGCAGGAGAACGGATTGAATGCCACGCCAACCCTGCGCCTGATCGACAATCAAACCCAGCGCACGTTGACGCTGCAAGGCCCCATCGAACCCGATGCTCTTCTCTCGGCGGTGGACCTGTTGAGCGCGCCCGATATTTCCGAGAGGCCTGCTGACGTGATCAGCGACATGCCCAGGTAGGCTATGTTCGTCACGGCTACGGCACCGCGTGCGCTGTTGAACGCAGGTATCCCTGCCCTTACCGGGCCCACTTGTCCTTTCCTAACTTCAGGACTGTGAAAGTCCGGATGCCCATGGATCGGAGTGGCTTTGACCGAAACGAAAAAAGGGCCCGAAGGCCCTTTTTTCGACAACTTACAGACTTCCGTAGAATTCTGTAAGCCTATATTTGGAGCGGGAAACGAGACTCGCATCGGGCCTGCGAGCCGTTGAAATCTATGAGTTTTCAGCTATCCCCGAAACAGGGATAGCCTTGATTCTGGACTCATTTCTCGGAGTAAACAAGGACATTGGCCTGGAGACAGTGGATCAGTTCCGTTGCTGCGAGTGCCCCTAGACAGCAGCACAGCTCGGGCGGCTCACACAGCCCTTGCTGGGAAATGCATGGCGACCGTCTGCCTGCTCCCGGCATAAGCTGTTCCATATCCTTAACGAGGATACGATGGCCTTGGATGGTGACTTCCCATTTTCACGAAGCCTTTTGAGAACCCGCGTGACTGTGACTCGCGTCATCCCTGTCAAAGCTGCAATTTGCTTGTGTGCGAGAGGTACTCCAATTTCTCTCGCATTACCATCACGTTGCCATATTGCTCGGCTAAGCGATGGAGCAGCTCGGTAATCCACGCTTCCGGCTTCAAAGAGGTGAAATACTGAGCCCGTACCACGATGGTCCGCTGATTCATCGCGGTAATTCGGAGTAATGCCACAGCGATGTCCGGGTGTTCTGCGAAAACGGCACTCATTTCATCCGCTCGAAAAATCACCAACTAAAATTCCTCGAGCGCGACGGCAGAGGCAAAACACAGCTTTCTATCGAAATCTGCAACTTCCCCGCGGACGGCAAGACGTCCCATCATCTCAAGGGTGAACTCACTGCAGTCATCACGTACCGAAGAAATCTATATGTGTCCACGGAGGATGAGGTAGAAACAGTGATCTACCTCCACCGCGGCAGATTGGGCTTTGGCTTGTGCTTCATTACGTGGTAGGGAATTGCAAGCTATCCAGATGGATCAGCCCCGGCAAGCTCAATTTTGCATACAAGCCCTTGAGCATCTTGTTGAAGAAGCGCTGACTCCGCCAATCTCGACACCGCTGATGTACCGCGGACAACCGAACCGTATCGCTTAGACGTATCACGCTAGACGCGCTGGAATAAATCACTCAGAACAGGCCGCTGACCAACCTTCGATCACTGGCTTGTGCCCCCGTGCGACGAGCAGCGTTGAGGAGTTCAGCAATTGATTCCGGTTGGCGAAGGAAACTCTCCTGCAATACGCATGCCAGATATTTTCGCAAAAAGTCCAGAACTCCACGGAGGCTAAATCGGCTGGAGTTTTCACGGAGCATCAAATGATTTCATATATAGCCCAAGCTTGGCTAGCCGTTGTGTAGCCAGAAGAATTCCTTACAACTTTTAAACGGGCACTGCTGTTGTGTACTTCACCCGAGAAAGAGCAAACTGGGAATTTGCTGACGCAACTGCCGGATGCCGGAGTAGCGTTCTCATCAGGAAGTGCTCATATCCGCGAATGTCTGCAGCTACGATCCGCAACAGGTAATCCCACTCGCCCGAAACCGTGTAGCACTCAAGAATATTGTCCTGATCTGCCACGAATTGCTCGAATACCTTTGCGTCTGCCTCACTGTGGCTTTTCAGCCTCAGTGAGCACATCACATCGATATCTTGGTTGAGCGCCTGGCGATTCACCAACCTCACCGCTCCCTGGAGAACCCCACCATCTTCCAGTGATCGCACTCGCCGCCAACACGACGCGGGGGAACTAGCTACCACATTAGCCAGCTCCGTTGCAGTCAGGCTAGCGTCCCGCTGTAGCGCTCGAAGAATTCGGCGATTCAAATCATCTAGCTGAATAGAATTTTCCACTAAAACCTCATTTTTGAGTATCACGCCTCAACAGGCGGAAAAGAAGGATCAATCAGATCATACAATTTCACGCAATATAGTTACTCTATTCCTCTCCAAGCACCATCCGGGCCACACTGGCCGACCTGTAGAGTCTCATGCCCAAAATCAGCATTACCCCAGCCACCATCACGATTTTCTCTGGAGTGGTTGCAGCAGTTCACTTGGGGAAGGTATCGCCTGCCATTCCCCTCCTGCAAGAAGCTCTCGGACTCTCCTTGGTCCAAGCCGGCTTTCTCCTATCACTGATGCAGATCGCCGGGATGCTGGCTGGCATGCTCATCGGCTATCACTGCGACAGGCTAGGTCCTCGTGCAAGTCTGCTCATCGGCCAAGGCATCCTCTGTGTCGCCAGCTTTGCTGGATCGTTAAGCCAAGATGTGTATCAACTATTAGCGCTACGGGCGTTTGAGAGTCTCGGCTTTTTGATGGTTGTCCTGCCCACACCCGGACTGCTTCGAAGGATCGTTCCTCACAACCGCCTGGCGCTTCATCTCGGCCTATGGGGTTGCTACATGGCACTGGGCACGTCCGTAGCCTTTTTCAGCGGGCCGATTTTTCTGCAGTTTTTCAGTTGGCGTATCTGGTGGTGCATGGCTGCATTGACGTCGGCAATCATCATCCACCAATTGTGGGCGCGTCTTCCGCACGGTCTTAGCCGTGCGCATCGAGCAGGCGCCCAAGCTATGAACCCTTTGGTCCACATGCCCTTGCGCTCGCAGATCATTGCTCATTTGAAAGGCAGAGATACGTGGTACATCGGTATTGCCTTCGCGATGTACGCGGGGCAATGGCTTGCAGTAATTGGATTCTTGCCATCCATTTATGCGACAGCAGGGGTATCACCCACCAAGTCTGCACCACTCACCGCGATTGCGGCATTAGCTAATATTTTCGGGAATATTGCTGCGGCCTTGCTATTACACCGTGGTGTCAATACCAAAACACTTCTGACAATCGGTTACGTCGGCATGACGGTAATGTCCCTGGCTGCCTTCATCCCTCTGACCGGTGATATGCCGGTGTTGCGCTACTGCGCGGTGATTGTCTACTCCGGCATCGGTGGCGTCATCCCAGGCAGCCTGTACCTACTGGCTATCAACGCTACCCCGAATGAACGGCAGCTCTCGAGCACGTTTGGCCGAGTGCAGCAGCTCACTTCAACAGGTATGTTTCTGATGCCGCCGCTCCTGGCACGGCTGGCCTATCTCGCCGGGGGTTGGCATTGGACTTGGTTAGCCACTAGTTTTGCATCTATTCTTGGGCTAGTTTTAGTATCCCGCCTGGCGAGCAAGAAAAACACCTAAGAACGCAGCCATGCTCACTGGCAATTACCCAAGGCCCTCACTGGGACAGTGAGTTGCCTAAGTACCCGAGCCTTGTTGAGATCGCTGCCGCAGCCTGCTTCAACGCTGTGGCCATGGGTGTAGACCAAGCACTTGGAAGACAGTCCTGATGCCCTAGCAATGTCAGCACCAGGACTGGCTGACCTTCATGACCGAATACAGGGGCAGAGAAGGCATTAACGCCAGGCATTGGCTTGCCCACGGCACGTGTGCAGCGATGGTATTTGTACTCTTCCCGAGCCGAGGCAAGCTGAGCCTCGAAATCTTCAGCCATGCCAGTACGCGCTCCAGTATCGCCGATAGGTAGGCCGTCCAAAGCTCGAGCGACGACTTCGCCAGGAAGAACCGCAGCAAAGGCGCGGCCGGTAGCAGTGCCAAAAGTCGACATGACAGTCCCCGGCCGCATCGCAACATGAAGGGGCTGCCTGGCATCGATCATTCGGATAACGGTGGAACCGAGATTTCCCCAAACCGATACGGCAACAGCTTGTTCGGTATCAGCGGCTAGAGACTCCACAATCGGCATCGCTTCACGGGTCGGCTCCATCTGATGCAGAGCGGTGAGCCCCATCTGAAGGGCCGCAGGGCCAAGGCCATACCTGCCACTTTCGGCACATTGAGAGACCAGGCCGAGGCGTGAATAGCTCACGAGGTATGGGTGTGCTCTTGATGATGGAAGGTTCGCGCATGCAGCCAGATCCTTGAGGGTCATGGGATCTTTGCTTGCAGCTAACGCAAGCAGTAGCCGGCCTCCAACCTCAATGGATTGGACTGCACGCTGTGCTTTGGTGGTGTCGTCGTCTGGAGTGCTCATGCTCGCATTCTGACAAATGGATGGTGCAATGACAAATAGATTGCCAAATTTGCAAATCTATTCGCTAATAACAAAGAACCAGCGTTACCTGGCCTGCGACTGAGCAGCCAGATGACGTACTGGAGAATGTTTTGGCTGAACATGGAGACGACAATGCTGCACCAGCAATCATATGACGCTCTGCGACAAGGCTACCGAGCCGGCAAATTCTCCCCTGTCGATGTAATAAAGTCGGCGCTTCTGCATGCCAGAAGCCTAAACGAGGCGACCAACGCTTTTTCGCTGATTGACGAGGACGTCGCGATGACCTTGGCGCAGGCATCTGCGAACAGGTGGCAGAAAGGTCAACCGCTGAGTCCTATCGACGGCATGCCAATGACGGTCAAGGATTCAGCCGCAGTGGATGGCTGGCCTTCAAGAAAGGGCTCCCGCTTGTCTTCAACCGATCCGGTTGCGGCTAGTACGACCTATGTGAGTCGGCTTCTAGATGCTGGGGCAGTTCTCTTCGCAAAAACTCGAGCGCCAGAGTTCAACTGGAAGGGTGTTACTGACAGTCCTGCATTCGGCATCACCAGGAACCCCCTGGATTTGAGGCTCACCCCTGGTGGCAGCAGCGGCGGCTGTGCAGCTGCAGTCGCTGCAGGGGTTGTCAGGGTGTCGCTTGGCAGCGATGCCGGTGGCTCAGTACGAATCCCAGCTGCGTTCACTGGGACGATTGGCTTGAAACCTTCCTTTGGCCGAATCCCAATGGCACCCGTGCCCAGCGCGTTCTTCAATGTGGTCAACACCGGGCCGATAGCGGCAAGCACCCCAGATTTGGCTGATGTGATGAAGATTGTCAGCGGCGCCGACGGTTACGATTGGACATCAGAGGGCCTCAAAGAGGCGACTTTCGAGGTGGATCGTAAGCCCGATGCTGCCTTGGAGATTGGCGTCCTGGATATTGCCCGATGGGGGGATAGCGATCCCACCGTCAAAGCCGCCATGCAAGAAGCAATCGATGTTCTCAACGCCAACGGGCTTGATCTGAAGGAGGTCGATTTCGATGTGAAGCGCGCCTCGGACATCGGTGCATTCTTCTACCGCTTGGGGTGTCTGTCGGCAGTTCAGAGCGTACCAGCAGAAAGCAGGAGCCTCCTGGATCCAGGCCTGCTGCAGTTTGTCGAGGTGGTGGAGACCGCTGACTTGGCCGACCTGATGGCGATGCAAAAAGACCGTGACCTGCTCTGCTCTCAGCTGCAAAAACTGTTCGAGAAGGTTGACGTGATCATGCTTCCGACCTTGCCAATCTTGCCGTTTGCAGCAGGGCGGAATGCCCCCGAGGGCTGGCATAGCGATGACTGGTTCTCGTGGAACCCCTTCACCCCAGCTTTTAACCTGGCACAAGCTCCCGCTCTTACGTACCCGCTATGGCCGGCAGGATCGGAGCTGCCAGTCGGTATCCAATTCGTGAGCGCTAAGGGAAATGATGACCTGCTGGTAGCGCTTTCAGGGCTACTGGAAACATTGATTCCACCTCGCATAGCCACCACTGCACATCAACACACCTCGCAGTAGCAGCGCTGCCTCCCAAAAAGGCGGATGCCACTCGTCCGCCTCTTCCAAGTCTTCACTTTCCCTCGCTGACGCACCTCCCATCCATTTTTCCTGCTTTTTCAACCACTTTCCTCGCCGTGAAGACCGAGGTCGGTTGAACGGTGCGCGGCGTCACTTTCAACAAACGTGTTCACCATTGGCAAATCATCTGTTAAATTGCAAACTCACTCGTCAATAACAAATCAACCTATGAGGCATTCATGAGTACGAAGGTTTTTGCCAGCCACGCTGACACCGAAGTGAAAAAGGTGACGTTCGAGCAAATCTCGGAACACACCTGGGCATACACCGCCGAAGGTGATCCGAACACTGGCATCATCATCGGCGATGACGCGGTGCTGGTAGCCGATACTCAGGCGACCCCTGCGATGGCGCAGGACGTGATCCGCCGCATTCGTGAAGTCACTGACAAGCCGATCAAATATGTCGCGCTGACCCACTACCATGCAGTGCGAGTCCTGGGCGCGTCGGCTTACGGCCCGCAGCAGATCTTGGCCAGCCAAGACACTTATGACCTGATCGTCGAGCGCGGTGAACAAGACAAGGCAAGCGAGATCGGTCGCTTCCCTCGTTTGTTCCAGAACGTTGAAACCGTTCCTGAAGGCATGACCTGGCCGACCATCACCTTCCAAGGCAAGATGACTCTCTGGCTGGGCAAGCTGGAAGTGCAATTGCTGCAACTGGGGCGCGGTCACACGAAAGGCGACACCGTGATCTGGCTTCCTGAGGAGCGCAGCCTGCTCTCGGGTGACCTCGTGGAGTTCGACGCCACCCCATATGCAGGGGATGCCTACTTCGAAGATTGGCCAACCACCCTAGACAACATCGCGAAGCTGAAGCCGCTGACTCTGGTTCCAGGTCGCGGCCCAGCCCTGAAAGGCGAAGAGCAAGTGAGCGAAGGCCTGTCAGTCACTCGTTCCTTCATCGTCGATCTGTACGACAGCGTTAAGAAAGGTGTTGCAGAAGGCAAGGATCTGAAGACGGTCTACCGCGAGACCTACATGACCCTGAAGCCGCGCTACGGCAGCTGGGTAATCTTCGACCACTGCATGCCGTTCGACGTGACGCGTGCTTATGACGAAGCCACCAAATATACCGACCCGCGCATCTGGACTGCAGATCGCGACCGTCAGATGTGGGAAACGCTGGAAGGCTAAAGCACCACCCTCGTCGTACTCACGAGAGTGAGCACGACGAGAAACAAAGTCATCACAAACCGCACTTGATCAATCATCAGCACCAAGCAGGCCACCCACACGATCCATGGCATGCAACGGGACGGACAACACCAACGATGTGGTCACCGTCCCGTAACTCCCAATCCTATCGATGACGCTCTCAAGCTCTTCACTCGACTTGGCCAGGATCTGGACGAGATAACTATCTGCCCCGGTCAACCGCATTACCTCGATCACATTCGGTGTTTCTTCGAAAGCCTTGATCAGACTCTTACCTTGCTGTGCCGGCGCTGAGATTCGAATCACTGCCTTGATGGGATGGCCAAGCCTGGCCCAATCCACTTCTGCACGATATCCCTTGATTACCCCGTCTTCCTTCAGCCGACGAATCCGCTCAGCACACGCTGGCGACGTTAGACCCACCTCTGCCGCGAGCGTTTTGTATGACGCTCTTGCGTCTTTCAGAAGCAAATTGACCAGCTTCAAGTCAATCGCATCAAGTAAGTTTCGCTTCGTATTAGCCACAAAAAAAATTCCTAAACGCCTGAAAAAACATTTTTTCTAAAGCACGTGGTTGATTTTTTGGGGGACAATCAATCCACAAGAAATTAAACAGATGGTATTCCAACCTTTGGAAACCGGCAACACCAACCATCTGATCCATGTGAAGAGCCATGTTCCTGGAACATGGTCTGCGTAAGAGGAGAGTTTTTAATGCCCCCACCCCCTTTTCGCACGACCTTACTATCTCCCTTCATTTTTCTGGCATTGCCATCTGCTACGGAACATCAGCTGCGCTTAAATAGCGAACTGGTTGACAGCCCCTATTCCAACTGAATACCACTATCGAGATCTTTAGGCGCCTTGAACCTGCTTGAATGAATGGCAAGGAGATTCCAAGGCCAACACCCATATTGCACGAAGGCAGCAACTAGAAACCTAAAAAGCGCAGAATAGAGTCAAAAATTCGTTAGTGATTTCATGGTGAGGTGCGTTCGGACGGCATAGATGTCCGATGCCCCTTATACCTTGACGTGCACAATAAAAATGGAAAAAACCATGAACAACAAGCACAAAAACAATGAGCTACACCGTGGACTCAAGAACCGTCACATCCAACTGATTGCACTTGGCGGCGCGATTGGCACCGGGCTTTTCCTTGGAGTTGCCCAGACTATAAAAGTTGCTGGGCCGAGTGCAATTCTTGGGTATGCAATCGCTGGAATTATCGCTTTCTTGATGATGAGGCAGCTTGGTGAAATGGTCGTAGAAGAGCCTGTTGCTGGCTCTTTTAGTCACTTTGCCAATAGCTACTGGGGGCCATTTGCAGGTTTCCTGTCTGGTTGGAACTACTGGGTACTGTATGTGCTTGTTAGCATGGCAGAGCTGACAGCTGTAGGTATTTACATTCAGTATTGGATACCGTCCATCCCGACTTGGGTATCTGCCCTTGCGTTCTTTGTATTGATTAACGCGATCAACCTTCTACATGTCAAGCTATTCGGCGAAATGGAGTTCTGGTTCTCGATTGTCAAAGTCGCAGCCATTGTTAGCATGATTGCATTCGGCTTATATCTGCTGGGTAGTGGACAAGGCGGAGCGCAGTCTAGCGTGACTAACCTTTGGGCACTGGGAGGTTTTTTCCCGCATGGCGTTAGCGGATTGGTCATGGCCATGGCGGTAATTATCTTCTCATTTGGCGGCCTAGAACTCATCGGCATCGCAGCCGCTGAAGCTGAAAGTCCCCATCGCACGATTCCAAAGGCGACAAACCAGGTTGTCTATCGGGTACTTATTTTCTACGTAGGTGCTCTCGCGGTTTTGCTCTCTCTCTATCCATGGAACCAAGTAGAGCAAGGTGGTAGCCCGTTCGTGTTGATTTTCCACTCCTTGAATAATGAATGGGTAGCCACTGCGCTTAACGCTATTGTGTTGACTGCCGCACTCTCCGTATACAACAGCAGCGTTTATTGCAATAGCCGCATGCTTCTCGGCCTGGCAGTACAAGGGAATGCCCCAGCTGTGCTTAAGAAGATCAATAAGCGCGGCGTGCCCGTTAATGCCCTTGGCGTATCGGCAGTGGCCACTGGCTCCTGTGTCCTGCTGAACTATCTGATGCCAGGTAATGTGTTCGAGTTCCTCATGATGCTGGTAGTCGCGGCAATCGTGATCAACTGGTCAATGATTTCGCTCACGCACCTTAAATTCAGAAACCACATGATCAAAGAAGGGCGTCAAGCAGCTTTCAAAGCACCTCTTCAGCCATTTACTAACTATGTCTGCCTCGCCTTTATGGCTGGCCTGGTGGTCATTATGTACATCCCGGAATCTACTCGTCTCGCCGTGATCCTGATGCCAATTTGGCTGGTTGGCCTAACGCTCGTGTATTTCCTGCGCTCAAAAGCGGGAAAGAGAACGAAGGCAATCTCTGGAGAAGAGATCGCACCCTTCGTTGACGGTGCCAAACCAGTCGAAAATCAGTGTGCTTCAGTAAAACCATAGAACTCACAGGGTAAAACTTTACTAATCAAAGCATGGTGCGGGTGCAGCTTTACATAAGAAAGCAGCACCTTGCAAAAAATGCTTCACACTAACCATTCGCTATTGATAAGGCGGCAAGCAATGAAAAAGGTAACAACCGCAGGATTTTCACTGATCGAATTCGTGGCCGAGTCTCCTGCTGAACTCGTGCCTCTATTTGAGAAACTCGGCTTCGCTCCATGCGGCCAATCGGAGCGCACTGACGCCGTGCTTCTTCGTCAAAACGAAGCGTTTGTTATCGTGAACCCGTCGCCGAACCCGTTCAGGGATGTTCACGGTGCCTCGGTGCGCGCCATTGGCATTAACGTTGACAACGCTGTGAACGCAGTGGCCCAAGCTATCGGCGGCGGCGCACGCGTTGCCCAACCTGAGGAGTTCGGCACCTTCGTAGTTGACGCTCCTGCAATCGTTGGTATCGGCGACAGCCTCGTATACTTCGTCGACAAAAACGTCTTTGAGGAATTTTCGAAGCCTTACGCGGCGACGCTGATCTCTGATGGCGCTCACGCCCACATCAAGAGCATCGACCACACCTCCAATATCGTCGAGCCTAAAAATCTGGACGTATGGGCGGACTTTTACAAAGACACGTTTGCCTTTACCCAGAAACAGTATCTGGACGTAAAGGGTAAAAAGACTGGTATGCGAGCTCGCTCGATGGTGAGCCCATGCGGCAAAGTGTCCATCCCGATTGCTGCTGCTGCTCACGATGAGCCTGGTGTACTCAACCAAAACGACGAGTTCATCCGGGATTACAAGGGCGAAGGTATTCAGCATATCGCTTTCTTGTCGACGAATATTGAAAAGACCATTGAATTCCTGCAAGCAGGCGGAATTGAATTCATGGACGCTCCAAACGATATTTACTACGGCAACATCGATAGCCGTATCCCAGGTCATGGCTTGAGCCTTGCAGGTATTCAAGAGCGTGGGATTCTCGTTGACGGCAAGGGCGGCAACCGTATTCTTCTGCAGCGCTTCACTCGCCGGCAAATTGGCCCAATTTTCTTCGAAATCATTGAGCGTCGCGGCGAGGACGGATTTGGCGAAGGTAACTTCAAGGCTCTGTTCGAGAGCCAAGAGACCGACCAAGAGAAGCGCGGCACCATCTTGGCCAAAGATTTTTCTTAATCAGATCATCATCAACAACTAACCAGATAAGGAGTAATTCCATGACCGATATCAAACGTCTTCGCCTGCCAGAGAACGATCCTACCTTCGGTAGCAACAAGGTCTTCGACCTATTCAAGTACAATCCAGCAGTCACTGCTGGTGGTCTCGTATTCATCGCAGGCCAGGTGGGCATCGCTCCAGATGGCACCATCCCAGAAACTGCTGAGGAGCAGATCCGCCACGCCTTCCTGCGTCTGGAGGCTATCCTCAAGCACGAAGGCCTGGGCTTCGAAGATCTGGTAGAGCTTGTTTCCTACCACGTCGGCATTGACGAACAACTGACTACCTTCCGGGATATCAAAGACCAGTTCATCACCAAAGATTTCCCAGCGTGGACGATTCTGGGTGTGCAGTCGCTGGCTCGCCCGAACCTGTATATCGAGATCAAAGCAGTAGCTGCCAAGCGCAACTAAAGCCTGCGGGGGTATTGGTGGTGCAATCCCGCTAATACCCCAAGGTTATTTTTACTACCCTGATCAACGTTTTAATAGCCCCCATTCTTATATAACGATTTTTGCGCGGCCAGGGTATTAGTCTCAACCCGCGATCAAAATTGAGTGTCCGCTTGCGGGTATGCATCCCAGTTTTGAAGCCCACCAGCTTGAGAAGTAATCACCATGTTCAAACACGTCGAGGAATATGCTGGGGATCCTATTCTCAGCCTAATGGAAAAGTTCAAAATTGACACCATGCTCAGCAAGGTCAATCTAAGCATAGGTTTGTACTACGACAATTCTGGTGTAGTTCCTCAATTGGCCGCCGTTTCTGAGGCTGAAAAACGTCTCAGTGGAAAAGCTAAGGAAGCATCGCTTTATTTGCCTATGGAAGGGCTCAGCGAGTACCGCAGAGCAACTCAAACTTTGCTATTTGGCAGTGATCACGTAGCCGTAGCTGACGACCGGATCGCAACTATACAGACCATCGGCGGCTCAGGTGCTCTTAAGGTAGGCGCGGACTTTTTGAAGCGTTACTTCCCTGGCTCTCAAGTCTGGGTGAGCAATCCTACCTGGGACAATCATCGCGCTATCTTCGAAGGTGCCGGATTCAAAGTTAACACGTATCCGTACTTTGATGAGAAAACACGCGGCGTCGATTTCGAAGGTATGATTCAGGCGCTCCAATCTCTACCTAAACACAGCATTGTTCTGCTTCACCCTTGCTGTCATAACCCAACTGGAGCCGACCTGGATAATGGCCAGTGGCTGCAGGTTGCAGAGGTCTTGAAAAAGTGCGACTTGATCCCATTCCTTGATATTGCTTATCAAGGTTTTGGCGAAGGATTGATCGAAGATGCGTTCGCCATCCGCGAGATTGCCAAGCTTGGGATTCCTTGCGTTGTGAGCAACTCCTACTCGAAGATATTCTCCCTCTATGGAGAACGCGTTGGCGGCCTGTCTATCGTTTGCGATGATGCTCCAACCGCTCAGAAGGTTCTTGGTCAACTCAAGGCCACGGTTCGACGCAACTACTCGAATCCGCCTAGCTACGGCGCTCATCTAGTGGCTACCGTCCTGAATGACGAAACGCTCAATCAGCAGTGGGAAGCAGAAGTTGAAGTCATGCGCCAACGCATCCTGGAGATGCGCAATGGCCTTGTAAGTCTTATGGCCACCTTGTCGCCTGAGCGTGATTATAGTTACTTCATGACACAACGAGGCATGTTCAGTTACACGGGCCTCAACGCAGACCAAGTACGCCAGTTGCGTGAACAGTATGGCGTTTACCTGATCGATAGTGGCAGGATGTGCATGTCTGGTCTGAGGCCAGACAATCTGAAGATTGTTGCGCATGCCTTGGCGGCAGTTCAACAGTAATCGTGCTTCATTCGTGCGCGCCAGGCCAGGCGCGCACTCTAAACTGTTCAACCATTACCGAATATTTGCAGGGGCCACCTGTCAAAATCTATAAATATAATTCAAGCCTAGTTATACGGCCTGCTGGCCGCCGCACCTGAAACAACAAAAAATAATATCGATTTGCGTAGCGGAGAATCACCATGTCTGCAGGGCATTACGGGGCATTTGCGTTGGCTAGCATTTCTACTTTGGCGTTGGCGGCGCCAGAGGAACAATCAGCGGGATTTATTGAGGATAGTCACCTAGCAGTGATGGCGCGAAATTTTTATTTCCTCCGTGATTATCGTAACGCGCCGAACCGCTCCACCAATGGCGAAGAGTGGGCGCAAGGTTTCATCGCTGATTACACTTCGGGTTTCACACCCGGCCTCATCGGTTTTGGTGTCGATGCTCAAGCTACCCTGGGTATCAAACTAGATAGCGGCAAAGGACGCGCAGGTCGTGGATTACTGGCAATAGATGAAGACGGTGAGCCTCGCGACGAATACTCCAAGATCAACAGCGCAGTAAAGGCCAAAATAGGCGAGACCGTCGTTAAGTACGGGTCTCAAATGCCAACCGCACCTGTTTTCGCCACGGGCACAGGTCGCCTGATCCCGTCAACAGCGGAAGGCTGGTCGATTTTCAGCAATGATATCAAAGACCTTTCCATCGATGCCGGCCACTTTACCCGTGGCACTGGTGGTGTCTCCACCAACCGTGATGGTACTTTCTTCACTTCGTTTGGTGGAACAGAGTTTAACTCAGCAACATTTGCTGGCTTTACATACAAGCCGATCTCTGACTTGAGCTTCGCCCTGTATGGTGCAAAGTATGAAAACCTCTGGAAGCAGGCATATCTCAACGCTAACTATAATCTGGTACTGTCTGACCTACAGGCCTTGAACTTTGATTTTAACGCCTATGACACCAGGGAGGCTGGCAGCGCTAAGGCGGGCAAAATCGACGTCTTGGCATGGTCTTTCGCAACCAGCTACAGCATCAGTGCTCAAAAGTTCACCCTTGCGTACCAGCAGATTGACGGTGACGAGCCCTATGACTATCTGCTGCAGGACGGCGGCAATGCCGGTAACTCGGTGTTCCTGAATAACTCGGTTCAATATTCTGACTTCAATGGGCCAAATGAAAAGTCGGTTCAGGCGCGCTATGACTTAAATATGGCTCCTTATGGAGTACCAGGCCTGAGCTTTATGATTGTAAGCGCTCCATGAACCCCACATTTAAAGCGCTTACCTGATCCCCGATGCTGTGCTCCCGATTTCTTTCTGGAGTCTGCCGACGATGATGCGCCCCGACGCCAAAGTCGAAAAAGTCTATCTCTACCCCAAGCCCGTCGACTTCCGAAAGTCCATCGATGGCCTGGCTGCGCTGGTCGAACTCGATATCAAAGTGGCGGTGTTCGACCCGGTGCTTTTCGTCTTCCTCAACAAGCCGCGCAACCGCGTGAAGATCTTGTACTGGGAACGCAACGGCTTCTGCCTCTGGCTCAAACGCCTGGACTCCGAACGGTTCAAAACCTCACCCGATCCGACTGACGTGGCCATCGTACTGACCGTTCAGGAACTGAACTGGCTACTCGACGGCTTCGACCTCTGGCGCAACCGTCCGCATCAGGTATTGACGCCTCGATACGTCGCCTGATTCGGTATAATCCGCGGCATGATTTCCATGCCCGAAGACCTTCCTGACGATCCTGTTCTGCTCAAGCAACTGCTTGAGCAGATGATCAACGAGCGGGCGTCCGACAAGGGCAAGATCGTTCATCTCGAAGAGGAAGTTACGCTGTTGCGCCAGCGTCTGTTCGGGCGCAAGACCGAGCAGACAGGCGATGCGGCGACGCCACAGTTGCCGCTCTTCGACGAAGCGGAAAGCCTGGCAGAACCCTTGGATGAGGCCGGCGACGAAGAAGTCGTTGCACCGACCAAGCGCCGTGGTAAACGCAAACCACTGCCGGCTGATTTGCCGCGTATCGAGGTTGTCCACGAACTGCCCGAGCATGAGCTGACGTGCGCTTGTGGCTGCCGCAAACATGCCATTGGTGAAGAGATCAGCGAACAGCTTGAAATCGTCCCGATGCAGATTCGCGTCATCAAACATGTTCGCAAGGTGTACGGCTGCCGGGACTGCGAGTCAGCGCCCGTAACCGCGGACAAGCCTGCCCAGGTGATCGAGAAGAGCATGGCTAGCCCGAGTGTGCTGGCCATGCTGCTCACCACCAAATACGTAGACGGCCTACCGCTTCATCGCTTCGAAAAAGTGTTGGGGCGCCACGGTATCGATATCTCGCGCCAAACCCTGGCACGCTGGGTGATTCAATGCAGCGAGCACTTCCAACCGCTGCTGAATCTGATGCGCGAAAGCCTGTTGAGCAGTCGGATCATCCACTGTGATGAAACACGTGTGCAGGTGTTGAAAGAGCCCGGCCGTGAGCCCAGTAGCCAATCCTGGATGTGGGTACAAACCGGTGGCCCACCTGATCGGCCAGTGATCCTTTTCGACTACACGACCAGCCGAGCGCAGGAGGTGCCGACGCGCCTGCTGGATGGCTATCGCGGCTATGTCATGACCGACGACTACGCCGGTTACAACGCGCTGGCTGCACAGGACGGCGTGGAGCGGTTGGGCTGCTGGGCGCACGCGCGCCGCAAGTTCGTCGAAGCGCAGAAAGTGCAGCCCAAGGGTAAAACCGGGCGCGCAGACATCGCCCTGAACTTGATCAACAAGCTGTATGGCATCGAGCGCGACCTTAAGGACGGCAGCGATGATGATCGTAAGGCTGCCCGCATGGAGCGCAGCCTGCCATTGCTGGCTCAGCTGAAAAGCTGGGTAGAGAAAACGCAACCTCAGGTCACGACGCAGAATGCCTTGGGCAAGGCCATCGGCTACTTGGCCAGCAACTGGAGCAAGTTGGAACGCTACATCGAGCACGGCTGCTTACCGATCGACAACAACGCAGCCGAGCGTGCGATCCGCCCGTTTGTCATCGGCAGAAAGAACTGGTTGTTCAGTGACACGCCCAGAGGGGCGACGGCCAGTGCGCAACTTTACAGCCTGGTCGAGACGGCCAAAGCCAACGGCCAAGAGCCCTATGCGTGGCTGCGCCACGTGCTGGAACGCCTGCCGCAGACGTCCTCCGTGGAAGACTACGAAGCGCTGCTGCCGTGGAATTGCACGCCTAAAATACATAGTTAAGTGCTCCTCCATCGTGGGTCAGATGGGGCCTACGAAGCGCTTTAAGGACAAGAGCGGGGTAACGACCATGGAATACGACGAAAAACTGATTGAAGACGCAGTGCTTGCCTTGTTGGCAGCCTATAGCTCCGACAAAGGTAACGCGTGGAAAGGATTTGACTTCGAGATCATGAATCGACTGCATGAACGGGGTTTCATCAGTGATCCAGTTAATAGAAACAAATCCATCTGGTTGACGGCGGAGGGGCTGGAGCGAGGCCGACAGCTAGCTGACCAGTTGTTCGGGTTAAAGACTCAAGCGGGGCAGGTGCCCGACTCGAATACCTGATTTCCCCGTCCTTCATGTAACGGGTGGGGTTTATGGATCGCTTACTTATGATTCGCTACGTGACCGGTTTCGATATCGATGGAACCAAGGCGGATCCAAACGGCGCATATAACGGCATGTACGGGCCAGATGAGAAGCACTGGGAGCGAGATATTGAAGTCAAATATGTTGTGCAATCTGGCCCGGCTAAGGATCTCACCTTCCGGATACGCCAAGCCAGTCATCGGGCCAGTTCATTCGACACCGACCTCGACGAAGTGCGGGTGATCACGGAGTACCCGCTCAATATTTTCTAAGTGGTGGCATTTAGGAAGCATTGGAGGAAACGCTTAATCGTCTTCGGTTTACCTCAGCGCGACACCCTGTGATTAACAGTGGTCTCGCGCTTTTTTTATGGTTGGACAAGAGTTCTAGCACTTTCGAGGGTATGAACCCAGTGGCTTAAGACGTGGGTTGGCCGCGAGCAAATCAGACAGCTTGGCATCTTGAAGGTGTCCTATCACTTCGATGACATACCTGTGACCATCAAGGGACTTGCGATCTGGCCGTTCGTAAATGGTGATTATGTCGACGTCTGCTTCAACGAAGGCGCGCAGCAGGTTAGCCAGGCTTACGTCCTGGATTTCTGCGATCAGAGTCGTTTTATCATTACCAGTTGGGGGAACTGGCTGATGGCCCAATACCCACCAGCGGGTAACATTGTGTGGCCCTTTTTCGATACCTTCGCGGATCGATGTCAGTCCGTAAATCTCTGTGGCGATCTTCGGGCCAATCGAGGCTATATCTTGGGATCGAGATTTTGAGACCTCAAGGGAAGCAGCTCCACCTGTCACCGCGTGGATCCTCTCCGCGTGAGGGAGCTCCCTGTCGAGCCAGGGCTTCACTTCTGCGAGTGCTACGGGGTGAGCTAATACCTTTGTTATATCTGCGAACGACGTCTGTGCCTTGGCCATCAGGTCGTATGAAAGCTCACACGGGTACTCGCCGATGATGATTGGATTATCTAACCCGAGAACATCATCCAGATATGGGGTGACACCTACCACTGACGTGGTGACGGGGATCACCAGGATATCGATGAGCCTCGAGTTATAAGCATGGGCAAGATCCTCGCGGGATAACCCGACAAGATCTTGATTCGCTCCGTATAGGTCGATGCTTGCTTGGTGAGACCAAGAGCCTTTGGGACCAAGGTAACCGATTCGGTTTTGCGGTTTCGTTTTCACGTCATTCATAAGCGGCCCTAATCGTTTTTCACAGGATGCCTCGCTTTATGATCACGGAGACGTCGATACGCACTGTTGCGGCTTCTTCCAAGAGGGTTATAGCGATCTTGGAGCATCCATGATCACCTAAACGAGCCGAGGGATGAACTAGGCGGCAACATGGTACAGGTATGGCTCAGAAGAAGGAGGTAACTTTTGAACAGCTGAAATAAGCGATCAGCTCATCATAGCTCGGTAGCTACCTGGGTGCGGCTACAAGACAGCAGCTGGGTGATCCGGCTGCGCGTCAGGGTGTGCGATACGGAAGGCTTTCATGGCCTCTGCAAGACCTTGAACGCGTCGAATTTTGGGGAAGGCATCAAGCGATATTCCAAATCGACCTGCAGCGTACAACTGAGGAATGAGGTAGACATCAGCCAGACTTGGGGGCGGCCCGAAGCAGAAACCTTCATCACCAATCATCTGCTCAATTGCGGCAAGCCCCTCGCTGATCCACTTACCTATCCAGCGGTTGATCCCTTCCTCAGTCTGCCCCAATTCCCGTAGCTGATTCAGTACGGCAACGTTGTGTAGGGGATGAATGTCACAGGCGATCAATGAAGCTACGGCACGCTGTTCTGCACGCGTGAAGTCATCGTTCGAGAGTAACGCTATCTCTGGATATTGAACCTCCAGGTACTCAAGAATTGCCGGCGACTGTGCGATCAGCTGGACGTGATCTTCGAGGAGAGGTACCCGTCCCTGGGGGTTCATTTCGAGGAAAGCAGTGTCTTTATGCTCGGCTCGCAATAGGTTCACGGGCACGTATTCGTAGGCCAGGCCTTTCAGGGCGAGTGCAATTCGAACCCGATATGACGATGTCGATCTGTAGTAACCGTAGAGCTTCACTTCATTTCCTCAGCAAGCCTTCACAATCTTCCCTCGGCATTCGCCGAAACCAATGGACACCATGCCCGGGCGGACACAGCGAGCACGGAGGAAGATTTCGTCCCCATCCTCAAGGAAGCGCCGCTCTTCACCGGAGCTCAACACCACAGGCTTCTTACCTCCTTCGGTAATCTCCAGCAGACTTCCGTACTGGCCAGGCTCAGCACCAGACAGTGTCCCGGAGCCGAACAGATCGCCTGCCTGCAACTGACAGCCATTAACGGTGTGATGCGTCAGCATCTGAGCCACTGTCCAATACATACTGAGCGTATTGCTGAGGGTCAGGCGCTGCGGCGACAGTCCTTCACTACGCATCCGCTCAGTCTGGATGAGCACCTCCAGTTCGATGTCAAACGCTCCATGCGCCTGGTCAATCTCACTCAAGAGGTACGTCAGTGGCTGCGGATCACCGTCAGGACGTTTCGGCTGCGGGCGTCGGAAAGGCTCGAGGGCCTCCATGGTTACAACCCAGGGCGAGATGGTCGTGATAAAGCTCTTCGAGAGGAACGGCCCGAGAGGTTGATACTCCCACGCCTGGACATCACGGGCAGACCAGTCATTCAAAAGGCATAGACCTGCGATGTGATCAGAAGCCTCGGAAATCGACACCAACTCACCGAGCTGATTGCCTTTTCCGACCCACACACCGATCTCAAGCTCATAGTCCAGCCGGGCCGTTGGCCCGAGCACTGGTGTCGATTCACCAGCAGGAAGGGTCTGCCCATTAGGCCGCTGAACATCTACCCCAGAAGGCCGGATGGTGGAAGCACGACCGTGGTAACCGATAGGAACGTACTTGTAGTTCGGGAGCAGCGGATTATCAGGACGGAAGAGCTTCCCCACGTTTTTCGCATGCTCGATCCCCACATAGAAGTCGGTGTAATCGTTGATGCGCGCCGGCAGATGCATCACGCAGTCAGCTGCATTGACCAAGCACTCTTCGACCACCTGACGATGCTGAGCACCTTCAACCAGCAACGAGTGAAGCACCTCGCGCAGTGCTACACGAGCCACCAGCCCAAGCTCGAAGAACGCATTCAACACACCAGACTGTGTTGCTTCGATTGCCTGCAAAGCTTCACCTGCAACCAGACCAGTAGACCTGAGGGCCCTTAGATCTAGGATGCTGTCGCCGATAGCGACACCGGCGCGCTTCTGATCGTCGCCATGACTAAAAATGCCCAGCGGAAGATTCTGCAGCGGAAAATCCGCGTGGCCGTTTGCAGCTTCAACCCAGCTGCGTTGGATAGTTGTTTGACCAGACATGAATCAGCGCTGCTCCGGATTGAAGGTGGCTGGAATAGAAGCCCAGCACGAGTCGTAGTCAGCCTGAAGCTGGGACGTCTCCAACGCATAACGGCTCGGTCGGAACACCTGGCTGGTTTCGAACATGAAGGCCATGGTGTTGTTGATCTTCGTGGGCTTCAGGTCGGCGGCGATTGCTTGGGTGCATGTCGGGCCATCTGGGCCGTGGGCACTCATACAGCTGTGGAGCGATGAACCGCCTGGCAAGAAACCATCAGCTTTCGCGTCGTATTCCCCAGTGATGAGCCCCATGTATTCGTTCATGAGGTTGCGGTGGAACCATGGTGGACGGAAGGTTTTCTCAGCGACCATCCAACGCGGTGGGAAGATCACGAAGTCCAGGTTTGCCATGCCATGAACGCTGGTTGGGGAAGTCAGCACGGTGAAGATGGAAGGATCCGGATGGTCGAAGCTGACCGTGCCGATGGTGTTGAAGCGGCGAAGGTCGTACTTGTAGGGCACGTTGTTGCCGTGCCAAGCCACGACGTCCAGCGGAGAGTGCTGCAGCGTGCAGCCCCATAGCTCACCCAGGAATTTCTGAATCAGTGATACCGGGCCTACCCCTTGCTCGTAGGCTGCTACTGGCGCCAGGAAGTCACGGGGGTTGGCTAAGCCGTTGCTGCCAATCGGCCCCAGATCTGGAATGCGAAGTGGCGCGCCATGGTTCTCCGCGACATAGCCGCGTGCCGTGCTGTCCAGTAACTCCACTCGGAATTTCAGACCCCGTGGCAGAACCATGATTTCCTGGGGCGCGACCTCCAGCTTGCCAAGTTCAGTGGTGATCAGCAGGCGGCCCGCTTGCGGCACCACCAGAAGTTCGCCATCGGCGTTGAAGAACACACGCTCCATGGAGCGGTTCGCGAAGTAGCTGTACACCGTGATACCTGCCGGCTTTTCCGGAGCCGAGTTGGCCACCATGCAGACCAAGCCATCAACGAAATCCACAGGCACATCCGTCGCTGGTATCGGGTTCCAACGAAGACGATTAGGGGTAACGGCCCCCAGGCCGCCACCTGCAATTTGCCGTGGCAATCGAACGAACTCAGGGTGGTTGGCCGAGGGCTGGATGCGGTACATCCAGGTACGACGTAGCTCAGAGCGTGGCATCGTAAACGCCGTGCCCGAGAACAGCTCCGCGTACAAAGCATACGGCGCCTTCTGAGGTGAGTTCTGGCCTACAGGCAACGCACCTGGCAACGCCTCACTACTGAACTCATTCCCAAAGCCAGACTGGTACTTCAGATCAACGCTCATGGATCCTCCTGCGGATCATCTTGTTATCCGTCCCTGGCAGAGTCAGCCGAGGGAGTTTCTCTATGCGTAATTCAATTACGCAGAAAGTAATATTTAACGAGGAGACTGGTCAAGGGCTATCTCATTTTTGGCGGGCAAGCGGTAGTCAAGGGCTTCTGGCCATCCATAGAGTCAGTCCGCTAATCCGACCGGTGCATGTCTTTCCTTGCAGGGACTGCCAGAAAGTCATGCACCGGTCGCAAAAGGCCACCGGACTTCACATTCCTTCGCCGCTGAACCGAGTTTTAGATGGCGACGAACGTCGTATGGCTGAACACGGACAACTGCTAACCGTGAAGGCGCCGAACAGGAGTGCAGGCAGCGTGTAAGTCGCGCCTAATACATGCGACGATGGATTCTGGAGTACGGTAGGCCCGCCCCAAGGCAACTGCTGCCTGGTCTAGGAGAGCATTCCCTAGGCTTTGTACGAAAAGTAATGTCGTAGACAGCGCAGCCAGCAGGCTAACGTGACCATTGCGGTATAGCTTTGGGCGAGCTTGCAGTAACGGGTTCCCAAGCGACGGTGTTCCTTCAGCCAACCAAACAGCCGCTCGATAACGTTCCGCTCCTTGTACTTTGGCTTGTCGAGCAGGCGCGGCAAACCAGGCTTCGGCTTGCGTTTCATGGCTCGGAAAGGAATCACTGGTTGCATGTGATAGCGATCACAGTACCGGCGCAAAGCATCTGAGTCGTAGCCTTTGTCAGCCACCAGCATGCGGCACCGCTTGCGTGGTCTACCGCCTTTGGTTGGCAGGTAGACGCCATCGAGCAAAGGCTGAGCATGGGAAATGTCACTGGCTTGCCCGCCGGAAAGGGTGAAGTGCAGTGGCACACCTCGGGCATCGCAGACCATATGAATTTTCGTAGTTAATCCACCCCGGCGTCTACCGAGCGCGTGGTCCGCTGGTTCTTCTGCCCCCCTTTTTTGCCTGCTCCAGATGAGGCTCGGGTCGCTTTGACTGCCGTAGAGTCAATACACCAAGTGTCTAGATCAATCAGGCCTTCGGCATTGAGTTTGACATGCAGGCGTCTGAGCATCTGGCTGAAGGTGCCCTGATTTCGCCAGTCTCGGAATCGTTGATAAACCGTAGACCAAGGGCCAAATCGCTCGGGCATATCCCGCCAGGTTGCGCCAGAGCAGAGTACCCACAACACGCCGTTGAGCATTAAGCGATCGTCAACTCTTGGACGTCCGGTACGCTGATTTTTAGCAAAGAGGCCAGCGACTATGTACCAGTGCTCGTCAGAAAGTTCGTATCGCTTGGGCATAGCAGAGTCCTTCGCCTAAAAGGCGAGGACTCTACGGAAAATCAGGGCTCCAGCGGCTTTCACAGAGTTTCAAAGGTTTTAGTACAGAGCCTAGCGAATAGCGTCACCCGCGATGGCAAGGTGTGTTGGCCGGACGCTTACAGCAGACGTCCAAACGACGCACCAATTTCCAGTCTTCTGCCGCTCATTGACTGATTCCAGGGCCCCTTCTGAAAACCTCAATCGCGGAGGGATGCGCTTAAGCGCTCCAAGCTTTGATGCAAATGTTTGTACATCGCAGTGCGCGCTTCCGTCGCATCGCCTCGGCATATCGCCGACAATATGGCACCATGCTCTCGGCAAATTGTCACGTTGTCCGTTTTCACCCCTTGACTAAAGCCTCGTCTCCTTTTTACTTCTAGAATATGACTGTAACCATAAGCTTCAAGACATCTCACAACGTGAAAATTACCAGATGCCTCTGCTATCGCCATATGAAAACCAAAATCGGCTTTTGACTCTTCAATGAGGCATTGTCCTTTCTGAGCACTAAATAAATCATAAGCTTCTACGATTTTACTTAGTGATGAGGTATTACGACGAAGCGCTGCCAATGCAGCTGACTCAGTTTCGACACCTATCCGAACCTCTAATGCACGCATTGAATTAGAGTCATCGGCGCATGGCAGATATAAGCCATCAATCGAGAGTGGCCTGACTCTATCTACTACAAAAACGCCTACACCTTGCCGGGCATACAAACGCCCGCTAAGCCGAAGAGAAGCTGTCGCCTCTCGAATTACCGTCCGACTCACGCTGAGCTCTTTACTCAGCTCAAGCTCAGAAGGTAGTTTGGTTTGAGGCAAATAAAAACCACTATCCAGGCGATCATAGAGTACTTGAGTGATGGCCTCAGTTAGGGTTTCTTTACGGAGCTGGACTGTCAAACCGATAACCGCATACAAGAATAATTGACATGCAACTCAAAATAAAATTTTGATCAAAAACTTACAGCCCTTCGACAGATCAATATCTATCGAAAGGCTGCTTGCTGCACTTCAAAGGCAACGCCTAACTAGCGAGGTATCTACTTCCGAAATCGAGTTAATTCCAAGCAGCGCCATATCTCGATCAATTTCAGTACGGATAATTGAGGCGGCATGACTAACACCCGCAGCTCCCGCTACCGTAGCCGCAAAGTTAAATGACCTGCCATTGAAAACGCAGCGTGCACCAAGAGACAGCGCTTTCAGTACATCGGTACCACGTCTGATTCCGCTGTCCAGCATCACCGCCACGTCCTGCGGAACAGCAGCTACGATCTCGGGAAGTACGTCAATCGGAGAAATGGCGCCATCCAACTGTCGTCCGCCGTGATTAGACACGATTACTCCATCGGCACCATAGCTTGCAGCCAATTTCGCATCCGCCGCTCGCATCAACCCCTTGATAGCCAACGGCCCATCCCAGTGTTTGCGCACTACCTTGAAATGCTCCCAATTCAAATGATCCCTTGCCGCGAAGTCGCGCTTCACAGAGGACGAGAGAATCGGAGCGCCACGCTCTGCACGCCAGTTCTCAAAATGGGGCATGCCATGAACCGCGAGAGTCTTCAGGAATGTGCCGAACAACCACGCAGGGTGGCTGATACCGTCGTACGCCAAGCGCAGGCTAGGCCGCAACGGTGTGCTAAAGCCATTGCGCACGTATCGTTCAGGGTTCACCTGAACTGGCAGGTCGACTGTCACTACGAGCGTCTTGAAGCCTGCGTTTTTAATCCGAGTAAGCAGCTCAACGATCCGAGGGGTGTCACCTGGAATGTAAGCTTGGAACCAGGTATTGGGGGCTGCTTTAGCTACGTCCTCCATTCGGATCAGCGATGCGCCGCTCATGATTGCCGGCACACCCCACTCTTGGGCAGTTTTCGCCAGAACGATGTCGCCTCTATAGCACCACATCGCAGCTAGCCCAACGGGGGATATGCCAACCGGGCTTTGATATGTCTGACCAAACAGTTTGAAGCACTGACTCCGTTTTGATACACCCTCAAGCATTCGAGGCGTGAAGCCCCAGTTAGTGAACGCCTTGCGGTTGAACATCATTGATTGCTCATCATCCGCCCCATTTGCAATGTAGCTGTAGAGCTGCCGAGGGAGCTTTTTACGGGCATACGCTTGAAAATCATCAAGGCACAGGATGTTTTTCAATACACCACTGGGTACGTGATTTGGCGGAGGAAGTGGTGTCAGCGTTGGTTCGCTCAGCGGCGCCTCGCTTACTTGACTTAAGCTGTTCATTACACATCAAACCCAGGGAAGCGCCGAGCAACGCGGCGGAGCATTGGTTCCCAAATCACCTCTGGGCCACGCCCTCGGCGACCAGCGGAAATCTGATTCGGAGCGTCCGCCAAAATTGCTTCGGGGATCGAGATAAGGGCGCCACCACCAGCTTGCGCGCGCACTTGGATCATGCATGCGGCCTCAAATTTCTGCATGGCGAGGAATGCGTCTGCTGCCGACCGACCAGTAGTCAGTAGCCCATGGTTTCGCAGCATCAAATACTGGTTGCTTCCCAAATCACGGGTCAGCGTCTCACGCTCAGCGTCTTTGAGTGCAATACCTTCATAGTCGTGATATCCGAGCGACCCCAGGACGTAGAGAGAATGTTGCGAGAGAGGCAAGAGGCCCTCTGCCTGCGCAGACACTGCGACACCATTGATCGAATGGGTATGCATAACAAAATGCGCATCTGGACGCGCACCATGCACAGTTGAGTGAATCAAGAAGCCCGCAGGGATGATGTCATAGTCAGATTCCATGACTTTTTCACCGGCCTGATTGATCTTAACGAGACTCGAAGCCGTAACTTCCTCGAACATCACGCCGTATGGGTTGATCAGGAAGTGTTCGGTATCCGGGATCTTAGCTGTGATGTGAGTGAAAATCAGATCATCCCAACCCATCATGGCGACCATTCTATACATGGCAGCGAGATCTACGCGCAGTTGCCATTCGACATCGCTGACCAGGTGCTTAACGCTCGGGAATTCAAGTTGTTGTATTGTCATTTTTATACCCTTCTGACTAAAACTGACTATCGCTATCGCTGGGGCAACGCGCCCCGCTGCTCCTCATCTGTGGCCCCACCCTAGAGAAAGAACGGTCGAGGAGCTATGGCAAAATTACATAGCAGATATTTGTGAATGCTGGAGCCAAGGCCTCGATGCTGGGCCTAGCATCGAACCTATCGCAGACCGCCCCATTCCCGCCCCCCTCAGCCCGTCTAGCAAGGGGGCACCACCAGAGAGGTAACCCGCCCTAGGTCTGCACGAAAACCTCGCTTCGACGCGACCCGACCATAAAAACAAACATATGGGAGTTGTACCCATGCAAGAATCCAAGCCGACGCGTGCCAGATACCTAATCCTGCTGATGGTATTTGTAGTCACAATCGTGAACTATGCGGACCGAGCTACCATTTCGATTGCCGGCTCAAGTATCCAAAAAGACCTCGGAATTGACCCAATTCAACTCGGGTATATATTCTCCGCGTTCGGATGGGCGTATGTCATCGGCCAGATTCCTGGCGGATGGTTGCTGGACCGCTTCGGCTCAAAGCGTGTATATGCATGTAGCATTTTCACATGGTCCCTCTTTACATTGCTGCAAGGGACTATTGGCGAGTTCGGACAGTCCACAATTGTAATTGCGTTCTTCTTCCTGCGCTTCATGGTGGGCCTTGCAGAGGCGCCATCATTCCCAGGTAATGCACGAATTGTCGCCTCCTGGTTCCCTACCCAAGAACGTGGTACTGCCACGTCGATTTTCAACTCTGCTCAGTACTGTGCCACTGTAATCTTCGCTCCCTTGATGGGAGCCATCGTCTACCACTGGGGTTGGCAACACGTATTCATTGTAATGGGGTCTGTGGGCATATTGATGTCCGGACTGTGGTTGATCACTATCTACTCACCAAAGTCGCACCCGCTAGCCAACTCAGCAGAGGTCGAATACATCGCGCAAAATGGCGGTATGGTCGACCTTGACGCGCCTCGCACCAAGAGCGCGCCAGGGAATACCTGGAACTATTTGGGCCAGTTGCTTACCAATCGCATGATGGTCGGCGTCTATCTTGGCCAGTTCTGTATCAATGCTCTGGTATATTTCTTCTTGACCTGGTTCCCGGTTTATTTGGTTCAGGACCGGGGCATGACAATCCTTAAAGCAGGGATTGTGGCCTCCCTACCAGCCATCTGCGGATTTATCGGTGGAGTCCTTGGCGGCCTGCTGTCCGACTGGCTGCTTCGTAAAGGCTACAGCTTGAGCGTTGCCCGCAAGACACCTCTTGTCCTGGGTCTCCTCCTGTCTATGACAATGATCGGGTGCAACTATGCCGACTCCGACTCCATCGTCGTTGCGCTGATGGCCCTTGCGTTCTTCGGCAAAGGTTTCAGCGGTCAGAGCTGGACAGTAATGTCCGACACTGCTCCTAAGCAAATCGCCGGACTGGCCGGTGGCTTGTTCAATATGATTGGCAACATATCCTCGATCACTACACCGATTGTAATCGGCTACATCATTGCCGCTACAGGATCGTTCAAGATGGCGCTGGTGTTTGTTGGTGCCAACGCATTCATTGCGGCATTTAGCTATCTGTTCATTGTTGGTGAGATCAAACGAATCGAACTGAAGGAGCCGACAACCCAAGCCTCCAAGGCTGAGTCTGCGGCCAGCCAGCAAGCTGTAAATCGCCAATAATTTCACCTAAACCTACAAAGCCTTGGCGCTCATGCGCCAAGGCTTTGTCTTTTCCGTAATCTTGGATTTCAACTAGACTTCATGCAGCCTTCTCTATAGCTGCTCACTCTGCTAAAGTTGGCAGCATTTCCTTAAAAATTAAGGGCTTAGCATGAATTCAGATGACCTCCTTCTCTTCGCCCAGGTGGCCAAAAGCCGCAGCATTTCAAGGGCGGCAGTCGAGCTTGGAGCAGATCAGTCGACGGTCAGTAGACGAATCGGAGTCCTCGAAACTCAACTGGGCGTCAGGTTGTTTCACCGCAGCGGTCGAGGTGTCAGCGTCACGGAAAGAGGTGAGCAACTGCTTGAGTATGCAAAAGCCCTACAAGACACGCTTGAAAGCGCTGAACGCTCCATGCGAGAAAGCGCTGACCTTGGGCCCAGCAAACTCTGCATCGCCTCCCAGCCGACAGTGGCAAAAAATCTGTTCGGTCAACTGATAAAGACCTTAAAGCAAAAGTACCCAAACACCCAAATTCAAGTTGTGGAAGCGTTGGGTGCTGATATTGTAAACCGGCTCAATGACGGAAGCGTTGACATTGCGGTATTCTACCTGCCGCAGCATCCAGGATCGTTGAGATTTGATGCATTGCTCACTGAAGAAGTTAAGCTCGTAGCGCCGATAGACTACCCGTTACCAGGCAACACCATCTCAGTTCACCAGCTCTCCGAGATACCGCTTATATTACCGAGCACACATTACGGTATTCGCCTGATGGTCGAAACTATTGCCAGTAAAGTTGGGTTCACTCCCAACATAGCTTTACTCTGTGATGGCTCCACATCCATCACGACCACCTTGGTTGCAGACGGTTGTGGGTGCACTATGCAATCAGAAGCTTCAGTGCTCAGCGAAATCGAGAGAAGGATTGTTAAAACATACACGGTAACCGACCACGATCTGAATCGTTCGGTTGTGATGGCCTGGCCACGGAATCGCCCCACTGGTAGCAGCCTTTGGGCAGTGACTCAGTTGATTAGGAAAGTGACGACAGAAATCGTTGAAAGCGGGCGTTGGCCGGGAGCAAAACTGATCCCGGCCAAGAAGCGCGACCCTATGCTGTAGGCTTCAGCACAGCAGGGAGCAGGGACAATGGAATGTCCTGGTAGCAGACTGGGCGAAGGAACCGCTCAATTGCCAGCGTACCAACAGAAGTAGTCTTAGCGTCGGACGTTGAAGGGAATGGGCCGCCATGGACCATCGCCTTGCTCACCTCAACTCCCGTTGGGAAACCATTGAAGAGAATTCGTCCTGCCAATCTCTCAAGCAAAGGCAAAACCTCATAGGCTGCATCATGGTCCGCTTCATCTGCATGAACAGTGGCAGTCAACTGGCCATCGAGCGACTTCAGCACACCCTGCACTTGAGCCAGGCTCTCGCACACTACGACAATGCTGCTAGGCCCAAAGTTTTCAGCATGAAGCTCTGGTACTGAGGTAAATGCTTCAGCTTGCGTGGTAAATACCGCAGCTTGCGCGGCGAATTTTTCCACAGGCTTGTTTGCCTCACCCACGAGCCTTACATGCCCCGTACGCTGTAAAGTTTCCAGCCCTTTGCAATAGGCAGCATGGATGCCGGGGGTGAGCATGGTTGCTGGAGTGGCTACGGCCAGGCTCTGACCAACCTTAGCAGTGAACTGATCCAACCCTTCCCCATTTACCACAATGACTAGACCGGGATTCGTACAGAATTGGCCACTGCCCATTGTTAAGGATGCGACGTACTTCTCTGCGATGTCCTCAGCTCTAGACTGCAAGGCCGCTGGCAGAATGATCAGCGGGTTGATGCTGCTCATTTCAGCGTACACCGGGATTGGAGCTGGCCGCGACTGGGCGATTTGAAGAAGCGCCAAGCCGCCATGACGAGAGCCTGTGAAGCCCACGGCTTGAATGACCGGATGACCGACCAGGGCTTGACCCAGGCTGAAATCCGGATCGATCAACATTGAAAATACGCCATCAGGCATCTCTGTCGCTTTGGCGGCCTCCACCACAATACGAGCGACCAGTTCACTGGTACCAAGATGAGCAGGGTGCGCCTTCACGACAACCGGGCAACCCGCCGCGAGCGCTGAGGCGGTGTCGCCACCGGCTACCGAAAAGGCAAGCGGGAAGTTGCTCGCACCGAATACTGCCACTGGCCCGACTGGAACTCGTCTTAGCCGGAGATCAGAACGAACGCCCTGCTCGCCCGGCTCAATGACCACTGCGCTAGCGCCGTCTTCACGAAGCAGAGTCGCAAAGAGTTGCAGCTGCTTCACAGTCCGCAACCGCTCCCCTTCCAACCTAGGCCGTGGCAATCCTGTCTCAAGATGGGCTCGCTCAATGAGCACATCCCCCAGATCGAGCAGCCCTTGACCAATTGCTTCCAACCACGACGCCCGACGAGCTTCTGGAAGGTTGCGGAAGCTGTCGAAACAGCCATCGGCAAGGGCACATGCACGCTCAAGATCATCGAGGGTGTTCGAGCCAAATGCTGGCCCGAACGGTTCACCTGTCGCGGCCTGTTTGGCGAGAACCGGGTTCCCGCGACCTTTAGTGGAAGTGAGGCCGATGAACGACTCTCCCCGAACGTTCGACATCTTAAGCCTCCTCAAAACGCAGCTGTGGCGTGCTTTGGCGTGGATCAGTAATCAACTCAATCAACGATGGAACATCGGATTTCAGCGCGCGCTCAAAGGCCGCGGGGAAGTCCTCGGTGTTCACTACACGCTCTGCATTAGCACCGAACGATTTCGCAAAGGTCACAAAATCAGGGTTCACAAGGCGAGTAGCGCTCACCCGGTTGGGATAAGTTTTCTCTTGGTGCATCCTGATGGTGCCAAACATACTGTTGTTGACCACAATTGTGATCAGCGGCGCGCCAAATTGGACTGCGGTAGCCAGTTCCTGTGGGTACATCATGAAGCAGCCATCGCCGGCGAAGCAGACAACCGTCTTGTCTGGGGCATGGAGCTTGGCGGCAACAGCAGCTGGCAAACCGTAACCCATCGCGCCATTGGTTGGCGCCAACTCGGTAGCTGGGCTGCGATAGCGGTAAAAGCGGTGCAGCCACACGGTGTAATTGCCAGCCCCATTGGTCAGGATCGCATCATCTGGCAGCGTTTCATTGAGGTAAGCCATCACGCTCCCCAGATCCACACCGTTCAATTCAGGGTGTGCAGCCGGAGGTGTCGAGTGCGCTTCATAATCAGCTCTTGCCGAACGAGTCCACTCGTCCCAGCCCCGTTGCGCGATGGGCGACTGCTTCGCGATATCCCGGGCAAACGAGCGCAGCGTGGACAGAACTGGGAGGTCTGCCTTGAATACTCGATTCAGTTCGGATGCATCGGGATGCACATGGATGAGCTTCTGGCTGGGGGCCGGGCTGCTGATCAACTCATAGCTCTGTGAAACAGTTTCGCTCATACGAGAGCCGATCACCAAAAGCAGATCAGCTTCAGCAACACGTTTGAGCAGAGCAGGAGAGCTACCCAAGCCCAATTGCCCAACATAGTGCGGATCGCGGTTATCGAACAAATCTTGACGACGGAACGACGCTGCCACTGGCAGATTGTTCACCGTCGCAAATTGGTTCAATGCCTTCACCGATTCGTCGTCCCAGCCAGTACCGCCAACGACGACCAATGGGCGGCTGCTGCGCGACAACAGCTCCTTGACTTCAATGATACTTTCTGGCGCCGGGGTAATCGATGGGACACGAACCGCGTCGATATCAGCGACTACCGCCTCACCGAAAAGCACATCCTCCGGCAGCCCGATTACGACAGGCCCAGGCCGCCCGGACATCGCGATATTGAACGCACGACTCACGATTTCAGGAATACGGTCGATGCTCTCAATCTCTGTGGCCCACTTGGCAACACCACCGAACATTTGGCGATAGTCGATCTCTTGAAAAGCTTCCCGCTCCTTCATTCGAGATTCGATCTGCCCAATGAACAGGATCATCGGGGTTGAGTCCTGTTTCGCGGTATGGACGCCGTTGCTCGCGTGGGTTGCACCAGGTCCACGAGTGACAAAACAGATACCTGGACGACCAGTCAGTTTTCCGTAGGCATCCGCCATATTAGAGGCAGCACCTTCGTGCCGGGTGACGATTGTGCGGATCTCAGAGGTATCGTGGAGAGCATCCAGGACTGGAAGATAACTTTCTCCGGGGACACAGTAGATAGTATCCACAGCATTTCGGATCAGCGCCTCAACCAAAATTTTCCCGCCATTGCGGGACTGTGCATCACTCATGGATCAGTTTCCTTATTGTAGGTTTAGGAGGGGAGATAGGAGTCCGTTCGCTTAGAGACTGTAATCGGGCTAAGTGGCGCCCCTCTGAACACGCCAGCAGGTCATTCGACTCACCGTCACTGGCATTAGTCCATCTACCCCTAACATTAAATTAAGCTGATCGGGCGAGCCATGTGGGAGGCGCATAGCTGATATTCATCATCAGCATCCTTACTTCAAGTACCTTCTGGGACACCTACCAGGCATTTTGGTAGAGGAATGAATGCATTCACCCAATCACCCTACAGGAAGGCGGAAAGGTATGAACAAGAACAAAAAAACCATCGAAATCCTAGCGGCATTTTCCCTACTGGCGTTAATTAATGCCGCAGATGCATCGCCTACAGAAGATGTAGTTTCAGCAGCTACAAAACTTGATAATGCCATGCTGACTCATGACATTGTCACTTTAGAGTCGCTGACCGCAGAGTCACTTACCTATGGCCACTCAAGCGGCAAAATACAAACGAAAAAAGAGTTCATCCAAGAGCTTGCGACCAATAGGACCGTATTCAATAAGCTATCCACCACCCACCAAGAAGTATATATAACTGATAACACTGCAATTATCCGCAGCCATTTCAGCGGCGAGGTAATAAAAGCGGGAAAAGCTCTACCAACTGAAATCGAGAATTTCCAGGTCTGGATAAAAAATAATGGCAAATGGCAACTTGTCGGACGCCAAGCGTTTAAGCCATAACACTATGTAATGCCATACCAGCTTTAGGACTTAGCTCTTAGTTCTATATCTCGTCGTTATAAAAAGGTTGAAGCCGACCGCTTGGCCTGAAAACGATGGTCAAGCGGACGGCCTCTAAACGCCTTCGCATTAGCGAGTTGACAAGAGACGCCCCAGCTAAGCCTTCCACTATCCCGGTTAACCGGGCCCTACGATGCTCCTTACTCTATAGAGGTTAAGAAAGAAAATGGCCAAGGCCGCCGATGTCGTTGTGCAATGCCTGGAAAACGAAGGTGTCGAGTATGTGTTCGGTATTCCTGGTGAGGAAAACCTCGACCTGCTGGAATCCCTGCGCAAGTCGAAAATCAAGCTGGTACTGACCCGCCACGAGCAGTCCGCGGGCTTCATGGCCGCTACCTATGGCCGCCTGACCGGCAAGACCGGCGTCAGCCTGTCGACCCTGGGCCCTGGCGCGACCAACCTGGTGACCGCCAGTGCGTACGCCTACCTGGGCGGCATGCCGATGATGATGATCACCGGCCAGAAGCCGATCAAGAAGTCCAAGCAGGGCCGCTTCCAGATCATCGACGTGTGCGGCATGATGGACCCCATCACCAAGTACACCCACCAGTTCG
>NZ_VWXJ01000031.1:0-37988 GCF_011752535.1 Pantoea sp. Tr-811 | reverse complement strand
CATCGCAGGCAAGCCTGCTCCTACATCTGTTTCGGGCCAGTGTTCATGTGGCCACCGCGCGCGGCCCTTTGTAGGAGCAGGCTTGCCTGCGATGCGCCGCGCGGGCGGCGCTCGATCTCACAGGCACCCACTACCTCAAGGCGAACGCCAAAACCGCCGTTGCCCCCGCACCCCTTCCACCTCCCCCCGCGCCCCTAATACCAAGCGCAACGCCCCCGCCACCGCCGTGTCATGCACTTGCATCCCATGGCGCCGATACCGCTCCATTACCTGCCCGTGCGGATGCCCGAAGCTGTTGTTGCGCCCACGCGAAATCAACACCCCGCGCGGCGCGGTAGCGCGGATAAACGCCTCGCTGGAAGAGCTACGACTGCCATGGTGCGGCGCCTGCAGCCAGTCGATGCGCGGCGCCTCGGTGGCCGCCAGCCAAGCCCGCTCGGCGCCGGCTTCCATATCCCCCGCCAGCAGCAAACGCTCACCCTGCGCCTCGACCAGCAACACGCACGAGCGGTCATTGCTGCTGTGCCCGCGCTCCCAGCGCCACAACGAAAACACCACGCCGTCCCATGCCCAGCGCTCGCCACTGGCGCAGGGTTGCAGCGCAACGCCATCCACCGCTTCACCGCCAATCATCCGCCCAACCGGCAAACCACGGGCAATGGCGGCGCCACCGCCGGCATGGTCGGCATGGGCATGGCTGAGCAGCATTACGTCCAGGCTGCCCACCCCCAGTTTGTGCAACGTCGGCAACACCACCCGCTCGCCAAGGTCGCTGTCGCCCCGGGCAGGCCCTGCGTCGTACAGCAGGTTGTGATGGCGGGTGCGCAGCAACACCGCCAGGCCCTGGCCCACGTCCAGCTGCCACACCTCCACCTGCCCGAACGGCACCGGCTCGCGGGGCACCCATAACGCCAACAGCATCACCCCACCCAACCCACGCAATGGCACGCCACGGGGCAACAGCACCAGCAGCGCGCCCACAGCGACCACGAGCCAGGTCCACAACGGCAAGGCGGGCGGCGCCCAGGCCGGGCGCCAACCCGCCACCAGCGCCAGCAAGCGGAACAAACCATCGAGCAGGCCACCGGCCAACCACAGCAAGCCCTCACCCACCCCCGCCAGTGGCAACAGCAGCATGCCGAGCAAGGCCAACGGCAGCACCGCCAGGCTGATCCAGGGCACCGCCAGCAGGTTCGCCAGCGGCGCGCTCAGGCTCACCGGCAAGCCCGTGGCCAGCAGCACCGGCAACAACCCGACCGCGATCACCCACTGGGCTCGGCTCCACGCCTGCCAGGGCCGCCAGCCCCCCAGCCGCGCCGCAAAGCTGTACACCAGCACCGCCACCGCCGCGAACGACAACCAGAACCCCGGCAACAACGCCGCCAAGGGGTTGGCCAGCAACACCGCATTGAATGCCAGCAACAACGGAGGCAGCGCCCCCAGGTGACGAAAGCGCAGGCGCCAGAGCAATACCACGCCCAGCATCAGGCAGGCCCGCTGCACCGGCACCCCAGCGCCCGCCAGCCAGCCGTAGGCCAGCGCCCCCGCCAGGGCCAGGGCGCAGGCCGATGGCAACCAAGGCAGGCGGCGCGGCCACAGGCCCCAGCGCGCCAGCCCCGCCACCAGGGCATACAGCAACCCGGCCACCAGGCCAATGTGCTGGCCGGAAATCACCAGCAAATGCACCGTGCCAGTGGCCTGCAGCACCTGCCAGTCCTCACGGGCAAGCCCTGCACCGTCGCCCAGCAACAGCGCCACCAGGGCCGCCTCGCGCCCATGGGCGGCCACCCCCAGCAGGCGCTCACGCAGGGCATCGCGCAGCCCTGGCGGCGGTGCCTGCAAGCGCTGGCCGACCTTGACCGTGCCGGTCGCGCCCACCCCACGCGCCAGCAGCTGCGCCTCGCGGTCCGGGCCATGGGGGTTGAGCAGGCCCGCAGGGCGCTGCAGCGTAACCGCCAGGCGCCAGTGCTCCCCGGCGCGCACCGGCGGGCCGCCGAACCAGTTGACCTGCACGCGGCTGGGCAACGCAGCGCGCCGTGACTGGGGGTGTTCCAGTTCAAAGCGCACACCTTGGGCGGTGCGCGTCGGCAACCCGGTCACCTGCCCTTCCAGCCACAGCGTGCGGCCATCCAAGCCCGGCGCCAGGCGGTCGTCCAGGGCCTGCTGCGCCGCCCAGCACGCCCAGCACAGCCCCAACAGGCCTACGCCCAACGGCCAGCCACGGGTACACAAGCCGGCCAGCGCCAGCCCACACAGCCACAACAGCCACCCGACCGATGGCAAGGCCGGCAGCGCACCCAGGCAGGCCAGCCCGAGCGCCAGCGCAAACATCCCTGTGCGCATGAGATAGAGCTCCAGCAGCCAAATCGCTGACACAGGCATAGCCGAAAAGCAGGGGCGGCCTGCTCAACAATTGTCACAAACTCTAAACGAGGCCGTGCGGGAATCAGGGCATACTTCCCCGATGACCGCCCCGGGAGCCCACATGCCGCGCCGCCTGTTCAAACGCTACATGCCGGACCCGACCAGCATTCGGGAACACAAGTCCTTACGCTTTTTCGGCAAGTTGCTGCACGACCCCAACCTCTGGCACCTGAACCGCCATTCGGTGGCACGGGCCATGGGCGTGGGCCTGTTCGCCGCGCTTATTCCCATCCCCATGCAGATGCTGCTGGCGGCAGCGCTGGCCATTCCGGTACGCGGCAACCTGCCGATTGCCGTCAGCCTGGTCTGGCTGACCAACCCGCTGACCATGCCCCCGGTGTTCTTCGTCACCTACATGACCGGTGCCTGGCTGATGCAGGTACCGCCGCGCACCCTGCCCGACGAACTGACCTTCGACTGGATCACCGACCAGCTGGCCACGCTGTGGCAGCCGTTCCTGCTGGGCTCGGTGGTATGCGGGGTGGTGCTGGGCATCGCTGCCTGGGCGGCCACCCTGGTGTACTGGCGTTGGTGGATTGGCCGGCAGTGGCGCCGGCGCAAACAAAGCAGGCTAAGCGCGCATGCCGCGGCCGCTGACCAACAGGCGAACGCACAGCACGTAGAGCACCGCAGTGGCCACCAGCATGAAGGTGATCGCCGTGCCGATGCTGATATCCGACACCCCTAGAATGCCGTAGCGGAAGGAGTTGACCATGTGCAGCACCGGGTTGGCCAGCGACACGGTCTGCCAGAACGGCGGCAGCAGGTTGATCGAGTAGAACACCCCGCCCAGGTAGGTCAACGGCGTCAGCACGAAGGTCGGGATGATCGAGATGTCGTCGAAGTTACGGGCGAACACCGCGTTGACGAAGCCCAGCAGCGAGAAGATGGTGGCGGTCAGCAGCACCACGACCACGGTCACGCCCAGGTGGTGCACCTGCAGGTTGGTGAAGAACATCGACAGGATGGTCACGATCACCCCCACCGCCAAACCACGCAATACGCCGCCCAGCACGTAGCCGACGAGGATGGTGTGTGGCGATACCGGCGATACCATGAGTTCTTCGATCGAGCGCTGGAACTTGCTGCCGAAGAAGCTCGACACCACGTTGCCGTAGGAGTTGGTGATCACCGACATCATGATCAACCCCGGCACGATGTACTGCATGTAGGTGAAGCCACCCATGTCGCCAATCTGCCGGCCAATCAGGTTACCGAAGATGACGAAGTACAGCACCATGGTGATCGCTGGCGGCAGCAGGGTTTGCGGCCAGATGCGCAGGAAGCGCCGCACTTCGCGGTAGACGATGGTGTTCAGGGCAACCCAGTTGGTGCGCAGTTCCACACTCATACGGCCACCTTCGACAGGTTTTTTTCCACCAGGGACACGAACAGCTCCTCGAGTCGGTTGGTTTTGTTGCGCAGGCTCTGCACCTCGATGCGTTGCAGTGCCAGTTGGCCGAACAGCGCGGTGATGCCGATGTCCTTGTCCACCTGCACTTCCAGGGTGTGCGGGGTCAGCAACCGGCACGGGTAGCCTTCGAGCACAGGCGCTGCGGCCAGGTCCTGCTTGAGGTCGAGCACGAAGGTTTCCACATGCAGCTTGCCCAGCAGCTGGCGCATGCTGGTGTTCTCGACGATGGTGCCGTGGTCGATGATGCCGATGTTACGGCACAGCTGCTCAGCCTCCTCCAGGTAGTGGGTGGTGAGGATGATGGTGATGCCTTTCTGGTTCAGCTCGGTGAGGAAGGTCCACATCGAACGGCGCAGCTCGATGTCCACCCCGGCGGTCGGCTCGTCGAGGATCAGCAGGCGCGGCTCGTGGATCAGCGCACGGGCGATCATCAGCCGGCGCTTCATGCCGCCGGACAACGAACGCGACTGCACATCGCGTTTGTCCCACAGGCCCAGCTGGGTCAGGTACTGCTCGGCACGCTCTTTGGCCACCTTCGGTGGAATACCGTAGTAGCCCGCCTGGGTCACGACGATGTCGAAGGTTTTCTCGAACTGGTTGAAGTTGAATTCCTGTGGCACCACGCCCAGGCAGCGCTTGAGCGCCGAGGGCTCGCGGTCCAGGTCATGGCCGAACACGTTGACCGTGCCGCTGGTCTTGTTCACCAGGGTGGACAGGATGCCGATGGTGGTGGATTTGCCGGCGCCGTTGGGGCCGAGCAAGGCGAAGAAATCGCCTTCGGCAACGTCCAGGTCGATGCCCTTGAGGGCCTGGAAGCCGTTGCCGTAGGTCTTGGTCAGCTGTCGGATGGACAGGGCGGAACTCATAGCGGGTCACTTACCGAAGAAGAAGGTGCAGGACACGCCAGGGCAGGTCACTGGCGCAGTGAGTGCGGCCATGGTGCAAGGCCAGGCCGCACAAGTACAGTCACATGTATTGATAATGACTATCGAAGCAAGGTCAGGTCAGCGCGGTCATCACCGCGGCCTGGTAGGCCGGGCGCGCCTTCAGGCGTTCGTACCAGGCTTCCAGGTGGTGCATGGCCGGGCGTTCGATGGGCATTTCGAACCAGGCGTAGGCGAAGCACCCCAGTGGGATGTCGCCCATGCCGATCTGGTCACCGGAAAGGTACGGTTGTTTACCCAGGGTTTCGTCGGCGATGGCCAGCAGCGCGGCGCACTGCTTGTGCGCGGCGTTGATCGCTACCCAGTCGCGCTGGTCCTCCGGGGTGCGCAGCAGGCCCCAGAACAGCGGGCGGAACGGTGCGGCGAAGGACGAGGTGGTCCAGTCCATCCACTTGTCGGCCAGGGCACGCTGGCGGGGGTCTTCCAGGTACCAGCCCTGCTCTGCGCCGTATTCGGCGCACAGGTAGCGGACGATGGCATTGGACTCCCACAAGGTCAGGTCGCCGTCTTCGAGCATTGGCACCAGGCCGTTGGGGTTGCGCGCCCGGTAGTGCGGTTCGTTGACCACGCCGAAGGCGCCACCGGCATCGATCGACTCGAAATCCAGGCCCAGTTCGTGGGCGGCCCACAGCGCCTTGCGCACGTTGCTTGAATTCTTGCGGCCCCAGATCTTCAGCATGGCGATGTCCTTATGAATGCGGAGGTTCATAGTCTACTCCAGAGTTTTGCTGCCTGTGCCGGCCCTTTCGCGGGGCAAGCCCGCTCCTGTAGGAGCGGGCTTGCCCCGCGAAAGGGCCGGCACAGGTTACCACTGCAAGGAAACTCCCACCGCCACACCCTGTCACTGTTCTAACCCTGCCGCACGCCCCTCAGCGTCTAAGCTCTGTGTGACGGCTCAAGCCCCTGGTTCCAAGGAGGACCGATTATGTTGCTGTTGTGGTTGGTAGTGCTGGTGATCGGTGCGGCGTACCTCACGCACCGGCGCCTGGCGCCCTTGCAGATTCTCGCCATCCTGGCGGTGTACGTGCTGCTCATGGGCATCTTCAGCAAGGCCCCCGGCTGGCTGCTGGCCCTGTTCTGGGCCGTGCTGGCGCTGAAAACCGCCCTGCTGGTGCTGCCGGACTGGCGCCGCAAGGTGTTCACCGGCCCGGTGTTCAAGTGGTTCCAGCGCACCCTGCCGCCCATGTCGCAAACCGAACGCGAGGCGATCGACGCCGGCACCGTGTGGTGGGATGGCGAGCTGTTCAGCGGCCGCCCCGACTGGCGCACCCTGCTCGCCTACCCGGCGCCGAAACTGACCGAAGAAGAACAAGCCTTCCTCGACGGCCCCACCGAAGCGCTCTGCGCCATGGTCAGCGACTGGCAGATCGGCCAGGACCTGGACCTGCCCCCCGAAGCCTGGGCGCACATCAAGCAGCATGGTTTCTTCGCCCTGATCATTCCCAAGGAATACGGCGGCAAGGGCTTCTCCGCCCATGCCCACTCCCAGGTGGCGATGAAACTGGCCACCCGCAGCGGCGACCTGGCCTCCACCGTGATGGTGCCCAACTCCCTGGGCCCTGCCGAGCTGCTGCTGCACTACGGCACCGATGAGCAGCGCAACCACTACCTGCCGCGCCTGGCCCGCGGCGATGACATTCCCTGCTTCGCCCTCACCGGCCCCCTGGCCGGCTCCGATGCCGGGGCCATGCCCGACACCGGCGTGGTGTGCAAGGGCCAGTGGAACGGCGAGGAAGTCATCGGCCTGCGCCTGAACTGGGAAAAGCGCTATATCACCCTGGGCCCAGTGGCCACCCTGCTGGGCCTGGCCTTCAAGGCCTACGACCCAGAGCACCTGCTGGGCGAAGAGGAAGAACTGGGCATCAGCCTGGCCTTGATCCCCACCGACACCCCCGGCGTTGAAATCGGCAAGCGCCACCTGCCCCTGGGCGCTGCGTTCATGAACGGCCCCAACAGTGGCAAGGATGTGTTCGTGCCGCTGGACTTCCTGATCGGCGGCCAGGCCATGCTCGGCAAGGGCTGGATGATGCTGATGAACTGCCTGTCGGTGGGCCGCTCCATCTCCCTGCCCGCCGTGGGCACCGGCGCTGCCAAGTACACCAGCCTGGTCACCGGCCAGTACGCCAACATCCGCGAGCAGTTCAACGTGCCTTTGGCCGCCTTCGAGGGCATCCAGGAATCGCTGGCACGCATCGGCGGCAATGCCTGGCTGATGGACAGCGCCCGCCTGCTGACAGCCAAGGCCGTGGACCTTGGCGAGAAACCTTCGGTGCTGTCGGCCATCCTCAAGTACCACCTCACCGAACGCGGCCGCGAGTGCATCCAGCACGCCATGGACGTGCACGGCGGCAAGGGCATCATCATGGGCCCGAACAACTACCTGGGCCGCAACTGGCAGGGTGCGCCGATCTTCATCACCGTCGAAGGCGCCAACATCCTGTCGCGCAACCTGATGATCTTCGGCCAGGGCGCGATTCGCTGCCACCCGTTCGTGCTCAAGGAAATGGCCCTGGCTGGCCGCCAGGACCGCGACCAGGCGCTGCGCGAGTTCGACGACCTGTTGCTCAAGCACATCGTGTTCGCCGTCGGCAACGCGGCCAGCACGCTGGTGCTGAACCTGGGCCTGGGGCGCCTGGAAGCCGTGCCGGGCGACGCCCTGAGCCAGGGTTACTTCCGCGCCTTGAACCGCCAGGCAGCGGCCTTCGCCCTGCTGGCCGACCTGTCGATGATGCTGCTGGGCGGCGCGCTCAAGCGCCGCGAACGCCTGAGCGCACGCCTGGGTGATGTGCTGAGCTACCTCTACCTGGCCAGCGCCGCGCTCAAGCGCTACCACGACCTGGGCTCGCCCGAGCACATGCAACCGTTGCTGCGCTGGGCCATGGAAGAAAGCCTGGGCCAGGCCGAGCACGCGCTGGATCGTCTGCTGGACAACTTCCCCAACCGCTTCGTCGGCTGCGCCCTGCGGGTGCTGGTATTCCCCTTCGGCCGCCGCCACACCGGGCCAAGCGATGAACTGGATGCCGAAGTCGCCGCCCTGATTGGCCGCAGCAAAGGCGACCCGGCGCTGGAAGAGTTGCTGGCCGGCTGCTTCAGGCCACAGGCCGATGGCGACCCGGTGGCGGCGCTGCAACGGGCCTGCGACCTGCTGGATGAAGCGCTGCCCGTGCACAAGGCGCTGCACCAGGCGATCAAGGAGGGCAAGGTGCAGCCGGCACCGGGGCAGTCGGCGATCGATGCGGCCATCGAGGCCGGGGTGTTGCAGCCAGATGAAGGGCAACGGCTGCAGGCCGCGGAACAGGCGCGCCGGGCGGTGATCGATGTGGATGCCTTCGACAAGGCGCAATTGTTGCCCGAGCAAGGCAAGGTGCGCTGAGGGCTCTATATAGAACCTTGTAGGAGCGGGCTTGCCCCGCGAACACCGGCATAGCCGGTGCCATGCCCCGCGTCGCCTGCTTCGCGGGGCAAGCCCGCTCCTACAACACCACAGGCTTGGCCAACCGGCGTATACTCCGCCCCCGTTTCAACCACCCCGAGGACCACCCCCATGGCCACCCCCCACCTGCACTACCACCTGCAACTGCTGAACCACCTGCGCACCATCCTGGTGGCCCTGGGTGAAGCCGAGCAGGTGCCGGAGGAGAGCCACGCCCTGTTCCTCGAACGCTTCGACGAACTGCTCACCCTGCTGCCGCAAGACCCGCTGCAAAGCCAGTACCTGGGCCAGGACCTGATCTGCCAGGTCATCACCCGCTACCCGCAAATCGCCCACCTGGTGCCGCGCGACCTGTTGTGGTTCTTTGGCGGCGATTGCCTGCACTTCATGCCCGATGAGGAACTGGACCTGTACCAGCAGCTCGAAGAAGCCCGCTACGAAGCCGAACAGCAGGGCGCGCCGTTCGACTGGAGCGCAGAAAAGCAACAGCGGCTGCAAGCCCGAACCGAGTAAGCCTGCCCTCCTTGCCGTGCCTCCCACGGCAAGGAAACTTGCTGAAACATTCCTACCCGCCTGACACTTTCACCTACATCGTTTCCCTCTGTACATCCATAACCTGAATGGCGACACGAGCGCACTCACAGCTCGATGTCTTGCGGGCCCGTTCCCGCAAAACAGCCAACCATTCGATAATGGATAACCCCCATGAAAAAAATCCTGCTACCCCTGGTGCTTGCAATGGCAAGCAGTTCGGTAATGGCCGCCGATGAGAACGGCCGTATCACCTTCCGTGGCTACATCAGCGCCGGTGGCACCTGCCCGATCGAGGTCGTCGACCCAGGCCTGGGCGTACAACCCTGGGTATTCCTGGGCAACTACGCCACCAAGGCCTTCCCAACCGTAGGTACCGAAACCAAGGAAGTCGCCTTCGGCCTGCGCGTAACGCCAGACGCCAGCTGTGTCATCGCCCCAGGCACTGAGGCAACCGTCAAGTTCGACGCCCTGGCCGGTGTTGAAGGTACCGACATGTATGCATTGAACCGGGGCGGTGCAACGGGCCTGGGCCTGCTGATCAAAGACGACACTGGCGCTACCATCGACCCGAACACCGAGTCCAAGAAGTACGCCCTGGCTGAGAACACGCCCACCGAGATGCGCTTCTTCGCCAACTACAAGTCCTCCGCCGCCACCGTGGGTGCTGGCATGGCCGAAGCTGACGTGAACTTCGTCGTCGCCCTGCCGTGATCCGTTTCCAGGTGCCCCAGGGCACCTGGATTCCCCCAACGCCTTCGTGAGGCTATTTCCATGCTCTCTATCCTGCGCCCCCTGTTGCTACTGGGAGGTGGCGTGTTGGCGTTGGCCAGCACCCTGAACAGCGCCAGCGCCGCACTCACCATCAGCACCACGCGCATTGTCTACGACGGTGGGCAACGCAGCGCCTCGGTACTGATCGCTAACCCCGGCAAGCAAACCTTCGCCGCCCAGGCCTGGGTCAACACGCAAACGGACGACACGGTGACCCCGGTACCGTTCCTGACCACGCCCAACCTGTTTCGCCTGGCACCCAACGGCGAGCAGACGGTAAAGCTCAGCCATTTGCCCAACGACCTGCCACAAGACCGCGAGTCGCTGTTTTTCTTCAACCTACAGGAAATTCCCCAGGCCTCGGGCGAGGCGCGCAATGCCTTGAACATTGCCATCCGCACGCGCATCAAGCTGTTCTACCGGCCCGCCGCCGTGCAGGGCAACCCCGAGCGCCGCCTCAAAGACCTGCACATTACCGCCCGCCTGCAGGGCGGCCAGCGGGAAGTGGTCGTCAAGAACCCCACCCCGTACTTCTACACCCTGAACCGCCTGGAACTCGTCAGCGGCAACACCCGGCACCCCCTGCCCGTGGCCGACATGCTCGCCCCCCTGGCCGAGCGCAGCTACCCGTTACCAGCGGCGCTGGCTGACGCCAGCGACCTGCACGCCGTGATCACCACCATCAACGACTACGGCGGCACCACCAAGCCCTTGACCTTGCCCGTGCACACCCCGTTCTGACCTGGCGGCAACACCCAAGGAGCGCCCATGACCTTCATCTCCCACCTGCGTGGGCCTATTCGCCTGCGCGGCAGCCAGCTGCTCACCCTGTGCATTGCCTTGAGCCCGCTGCTGGCCCAAGGCAATGCCATGCCGGGGGAGTTTCGCGCCGGTTTCCTGCGCCAACACCCTGATGATGCCCCCAACAGCGGCGCCTTGGCCCTACAGGCCCTGGCCAACGAGCGGGCCCTGGGGCCCGGGCTGCTGCTCGTCGACCTCACGGTGAACCTTGAGCCGGTGGGCCCACGCGAGCTCAGGTTCGACCTCGATGCCACCGGCACGCACCTGCAGCCCTGCCTCCCTCCCGGCCTGCTGGCCGAGCTGGGCCTGCGCACCGAGGCCCTGGCCGACCCGACCCTGCTGGCCCAGCAGTGCCTGAACCTGGCCGAAGTGGTGCCTGGGGCGCGGGTCGACTTCGACAGCCAGCGCCTGCGCCTGGCTATTTCCATTCCACAAATCGCCATGCGCCGCGAAGTGGCAGGCCAGGTGGACCCGGCCCGTTGGGATGCCGGCATCAACGCCGCCTTCGTCAACTACCAGGCGTCCACCCTGCAAGGCAGCAGCCGCGGCCGAGGGCGCTTCGACAGCCATGACCTGTACCTGACCAGTGGCATCAACCTCAGCGGCTGGCGCCTGCGCAGCAGCCAGGCGTGGCGCCAGGACGCCCAGGGCGAGCGCAGCTGGACCCGCGCCTACACCTACGCGCAAACCGACCTGCCAGGCACCTGGGGCACCCTGACCCTGGGCGAAACCGCCACCGATAGCGACCTGTTTCGCGGCGTCCCGGTCACCGGGTTGCGCTTGGCCACTGACCCCGAGATGCTGCCCGATGCCCTGCGCAGCTACGCCCCGACCATTCGCGGTGTGGCGCAAACCCGCGCCAAGCTGGAAATCTGGCAGAACGGCTACCCCATCTACTCCACCTACGTCAGCCCCGGCCCCTATGCCATCGACGACCTCGGCGTCGCCGGCTCAGGCGAGCTGGAAGTGGTCTTGACCGAGGCCGACGGCCAGGTGCGCCGCTACCTGCAGCCCTACACCGCACTGGGCAACCTGCTGCGCCCTGGCATAGCCCGCTACAGCTTCACCGCCGGGCACTACAACGCAGCCGGTGACGCCCGCAGCCCGGCCCTGTGGCAGCTCACCGCAGCGCGGGGCACGCCGTGGAACACCACCCTGATCGGCGGGCTGATGGCAAGCCAGGGCTACCATGCACAGGCCGCTGGCCTGGCACGCGACCTGGGCGCGCTGGGTGCGCTGGCATTCGACATCACCCACGCCAGCGCCGACCTGGGCCAGGCCCTGGGCGGAGAGATACAGGGCATGAGTTACGCCCTGCGCTACAGCAAGGCGTTCGAGCACGGCACCAACCTGCGTTTCGCCGGTTACCGCTACTCCACCGAAAACTACCGCGACTTCGATGAGTGGGTACGGCAAACCAGCTACGACGGGCGTTTCCGGGGTAGCCGGCGCAGCCGCCTGGAGGCGTCGGCCTACCAGCGCCTGGGCAGCAACAGCTCGCTGAACCTGAACTTCTCGCAACAGGATTACTGGCAGCGCAGCGATGTACAACGCCAGTTCCAGCTCAGCTACAACACCTACCTCAGCGGCGTGACCGTCAGCCTTTACGCCTCCCAGTCGCTCAGCGACGGGCGCTATGGCAGCGACCGGCAAGTGGGCCTGAGCCTGTCCATGCCCCTGGAGTTCGGCGCCCGCAGCAACTTCACCCTGGACCTGCAGCACAGCGCGGCGGGCACCTCCCAGCGCGCCAGCCTCAGTGCCAGCCACGACCGCAACTTGTCCTATCACGCCAGTGCAAGCCGCAGCGTGAACAACCAGCAGAACCTCGCCCTGAACGTGGCTTACCAGGCCGCGCCGGGCACCCTGGGTGCAGGCATAAGCCGTGGCGCGGACTACCACAGCGTTTCCCTGAACGCCAGTGGTGCCCTGCTGGCTCACGCTGGCGGCGTGGAACTGGGGCCGTACCTGGGCGACACCATGGCCCTGGTGCACGTGCCAGGCATCGCTGGCGTCGGCGTGCACAACGCAGCCTCGCAAACCAACGCGCGGGGTTATGCCCTGGTGCCTTACCTGCGCCCCTACAAAGCCAACTCGCTGGTACTGGACACCGACCGCCTCGGCGCGGAAATCGACATCGACAACGCCAGCGCCCAGGTGGTGCCGCGCCGGGGCGCGGTGGTCAAGCAGCAGTTCGCCGCCCGCCGGGTCAACCACCTGGTGCTCAGCACCCAGCTGCACGATGGCAGGCCGTTGCCGTTCGGCGCACAACTGCGCGACAGCCAAGGTGAAGCCCTTGGGGTGGTGGGCCAGGCAGGTCAGGTGCTGCTGACCATGGCCGGCCAAGCCCAGCAGGTAACCGCCCACTGGGGAGAAGACCCCGCTGCCCGTTGCAGCCTGTACGTCGAGCCCGACCTTATCGAACTGACCGACGGCGTGCGTATTCAGCACCTCACCTGCCAGTAAGCCGCCCCTACCCGCACCTTGTACACAGGAAACACCATGCATACCCCGATCAAGCACCTGCTCCTGGGCCTGCTCTCGCTGATGGCCTGGGAGGCTTCGGCCAACGACCAACCGGGCATGCCCGTTGTCGAAGGCAAATGCAAGTGGGTCAGCAGTAGCAACCTGAAGCCTCCGATCATCTTCATACGCCGGGTAGATGCTCCACTCTACGTTCCCAGGGACGCCAGCCTGGGCAGCCCGATCGGCCCGCCCCGCATGCAGAAAACCACCATGCCGGAAGGCGGCTCAATCTACGTCAGCTGCCTTGGGGACCTGAGCAACGACCCGGTAGAAATGAAGGTGACCGCCTTGGCCGATATCTTTCCAGACCCGGTACCTGGTTTTCCGGATGGCCATGTGCTGAAAACCAATGTCAAGGGCGTGGGCGCGGTGTTCGAGATGCGCTTTCCTTTCACGCACCACAACAATGCTTTCAACCCAGATGATGGCCATACCTTCATTCCCTTTTCTGCCACCTCCAGGGCACTACCCGGTTTCGCTGTCCAGCTAGTCGCCTTCAACGACACGCTGACGCTGGTAAAAATCGGCGACATCGAGCCCGGCGTGCATGTGGTCAACGTTCCCGTGGCCCGCGCCTACTCGCCTTACCCGAACATCGGCGAAGTGTTCCACGCAACGCTGTCCGCCACGGTGATTCAGCCCGGCTGCCAGATCGTCGGCGACCCGGTAACCCCCAACCCGGTGGAGCTGGGTGACTGGGACCGTGCAGACTTCACCGGCCCGGGCTTCACCACCGCCACCCAATCGCTGCGCATCAAGCTCAGCGGCTGCCAGAGCGACCCGGCCGACCCGAGCAATGTCAGCCTCGAACTCACCCCCACCGATGGTTCACAGATGCTCGTGCCCGACCAGGGCGTGCTGAGCCTGAACAACGGCGGCAACGATGCAGGGTTCGGCATACAGGTGGTAAAGGCCGATGGCAGCCCAATGCCCCTGGGCCAGGAACTGCCGATGACCGCGCTGGCGCCGGGTGATATGGAGCTCACCCTGGGTGCGCACTTCTACCAGACCGAGGCCAAGGTCAGGCCTGGCGAGGCCACTGGCGCCTTGAACTTCACCTTGCGCTTGCGCTGAACCTGGCTGCCAGGCCTTGCCCCCCAGGGGCCTGGCAGCACTGGCTCGGTTACTGCGAAGTGCCGGTGAGCACGTCCTTGGCATCGTAGGCATACGACTGGGTCTGGGTGCCGTCATCCACGCTGACCAAACGGTTCAGCGCATCGTAGGCCAAGGTTCGCCCCTCATCGTCCTTGGTCATGTTGCCGTAGTCGTCGTATTCAAGCGTCACCTTCGGTTGAGCGCCGCCCGCGGATACATGGATGAAAGCGCTCAGTTGCGCCGGGTCGGTGTTCTTGAACTCATAAACGGTACGGTGAACCTTTTTATCCAGGTCAGTCGTTGTCACAAGCGTGATGTTGTCGATGGCATCGAAGCTGAAATCCTGTTGGTAAATCTTGTTGCCCCACGCATCCTGCGGGGGTTCCAAGGGCATGCTCTGGTCGTTCTCGCCCTTGCAGATGTACGTGACCAGGCGACCGCGCGCGTCGTACTTGTAGTGCTCATCGCGCAGCACCTTGCCATTCTCATCGAGGGTGCGCTGCACCATGCCGTCGAAGTCATCGTAGCGTTGGGTCAAGGTTTGCTTGACGTCACCGAAATCGAAGGTGCGGGTTTGCTCACGCTCGAAGTCATCGTAGGTCAGGGTCGTGGCCAGGCTACGGCCGCCTTCGCGGGTGGTGTAGGAGGCCATGCGGCCAAAGGCGTCGTAGGTGAACGTGCTGGCTACCCCAGCCAACTGGGTCGCCTGCAGCCTACCGAATGCATCGTAGTCGTACGACTGCTCCTGGCCCAGTACATCGGTGTAGCCTTCCGCACGGCTTTGCAGGCTGCTACGGTAGCTCATGGTGTAGGGCTTTTCCTCGCCCAGGTCACGGGTTTCGGTCTTTACCTCGCCGGTACTGAAATACGTGCGGTTGACCTTCTGCCCCTGCACCTCGAAATCCACCAGCCAGGCTTTTTTCGGGTCGAAGCCGTAGGTGGCGGTGCCGATGTCGGCCACGCCCTGGCCATCGGCAGCGCCAGCCAGGTAGCGCTTGGTCGGCTCTTCGCTGAGTACCGGGTTGTACTCGTAGTGGATCAGGTCGAAGGTTTGCAGGTCCTGCTTGTATTTGTACACCCGGGCTGGCTTGGTTTGCCCCGGGTCGTATTCGTACTTCTGCAAGCGCCCCCCGGTCGTTGCGGTTTCCAGCCGCCCCAGGCCATCGAAGGTCTGCGTGCCGAGCAGGATATCCTTGGTGGCAGGAACCTTGATCAAGGTGGGCAAGTCCTGCTCGCTGTGCAGGGCATATTCGCGTACGACCTTGTTCTTGTCGCCCAGGGTATGGGTCACCTGGCGCCCAAACACGTCGTAGAGGTGTTCCTCGACCCGCAGCGTTTTACTGTCGATTCCAACCGTTTCCTTGGCGGCACGCCCCAGGCCGTCGTAGGCATTGAGCGCACGGCTAACAAGCGTGCCCTTGGCGTCCAGGCGCTCGACCTTCACCGGGTTGTTCGCCGCATCGTACCAGGTGATGGTCTTGCCCGTTGTTGCCTTGGAAGTGGCGATGCGCCAGGCCGTGGTGACCTTGCCCTGGTGCTGTGAATCGTTCACGTAAGTCGTTTCGGTGAACTGGGTAACGCCATCGGGGCCGGTTTGCGCCTGTTGCTCGCCCCAGTCGTCGTATTCGAACGTGGTGGCCAGCTTCAGGGGTTTGCCATTGAGCCAGTCGACCTGGGTTTCGCTCACCAATTGCCCCAGGGCATCGTACTGGGCTTCGTAGGTATCGTGCAGGGTGTCGGCGCCCTGCCCGAGCAGGTTGTCCATGTCCAGGCGTTGTTCCTTGATGGGCCGGTTCAGCCCGTCCACCAGCGTCAACGTTTGCACGTCCTTCACATCGAAGGCGGTCTGGCTGGCCTGGTCGCCGGGTTTGGCGCACAGCACGTAGGCATACCGGCGGCTGGCCTCGAACGGAGTACCCGGGGCAACCATTTCCCGCGTGGTGCGGCGCAAGGGGTCGTACTCGTAGCGAATTTCCACATCGTTGTCGTCACGGGTGAGCAGCGGCAGGTCGTGCAGCAGCGAATGCTCGGTGGTAATCACCTTTTGCACGCCATCATGGCCAGTCAGGGTTTCCACGGTCTGCAACACGGTTTCACCCGCACGCGGGCTGGCCCCCGCTACCGTGCCCAGGTGCGGCTGGCCCTTGGGCACATAGCGGGTCACGGCATAGTCGTAGTGGGAGGTGGTCGCCAACTTGCCCATGGTCAGCACCTTTTCAAGCATGCGCCCGTATTGCCAGGGCTTGCTGTCGTCCTCGTGGTAGCTGTACGCCAGGCTTTGCCACACCACCGGTGTTGTCGCGGTTTCTTCTTCCAGCGTTTCGCTGCCTGGTACAAAAGCGGGCTCCACTTCGCCCGTCAGGGCCGGTAGCGTGATATAGGCATAGCGGCGCACCACCTCGGCGGCCTTGCCGGCACGGCCCTCAGCGGGGGTGACGATGCTGAAATTGAGGTGGCGAATGAACCCTGACTTGTCTTCCGGGTGGCCTTCGGCCTTGCCTGGGAGGTACCACTCGTTGATCTCGGTGATGCCATCGGTTTTCACATGCTTGGTCGGGTTGCCTTGCTCGTCGTAGTCGAAGGTTTCAACCTCCGCGTACGCTTGTCCCCCCGCCCCCTCTACCCACCAACGGGTAGTCACCTCGTGGGGCAACTGGAAGGTCGACTCTTGCTGCTCGAACGCCACGTCCTGTTTGTACTTATAGGTGGTAACCACTTCCTTGATGGCCTTGCCCTGGCGGGTTTTTTCCAGGGTCTGCAAATGGAACTGGTTGAAGCGGCGCTCGATGCTTCTGACAGCCACGTCTGCTTGGTAGTGGGTTTCAACCGAGCCGTAGCTGTAGTCCCCGATATACTGGTACAGCGCGTCCTGGCCTTTGTTCTTGCTCCAGTCGATGTTCAAACCGTACCCCAGGAAATTGTTGTCCACGGGGTTTGCGGGGTCGTTGGGGTAGGTGTAGCGCACGTCTTGTTCGGGCTGGCCGAAGCCGGGCCGGATCAGGTGCTGGTTGACCCTGGGCAGCCGGGTGAGGCCACTGCCATCGGGAATACGGTGCCCGCCGTCGGTATAGAACAACAGCTCTTCGCCCCCCACAGGGGTTTGCAAGCTTTCGACGCAATGCAGCGAGTCTTTGGCCACGTACTTGATCCGCCAACTGGCACGCTGCTCCAGCTCGTCATGGGTGGGCAGAGAAATGCGCTCCACCAGGGCGTTAGCGCCCAGGCGCAACGCGTACTCAGCGTGGGAGCCGCCAATGCCGTCGGGGTACACCAGCAGTTTGATGGCGTTCCCCCCCTCAGGCCGGTCGATATGCAGCAAGGGCTCACCGTCATCGCCGCGCACCCATTCCAACCGTGGGTAGCCGGCGAACACCGCGTACTCCAGTGTGACCCCGTGGCCCAATGCGCCGAACACCTGTACCGGCACGCACACGCCCTGTGCCCCCTTCGGTGCAAGGATTTCCACCATGCCCGAACGGTGCTCGACCCGGTAACGGCCGGCGCCGTGGTCATACAAGCGGAAGCTCTCGACTTTCTGCTCTTTCATCACCAGCCGAGTTCGGCCATAAGCATCCTGCTCAGTGCTGGTAACGGCAAACGTTTCGCCGTTGTTCAAAGTCATCACATTGCTGCGCGGGGCGTAGTGGCTCAGTTTCAGGTCCCACCCCATGCCATAGCCGGAATCGACCTGGTTCAGGGGGTTGAAACTCAGGTCCAGCGGCAGGTCCGGGCCCTGTAGGTGGTTGGCCTTGATATCAGGCAGGTCCACGGCCAGGGTGTATTGACCGGTGCGTGGGTCTACGCCACCGCGCAGGTAGCTTAGGAAGTTGAAGGCATTGGAGGAAATTGCAGTCGAGGCGGCCATAGTAACTCCTTGGATTTAAACCCAACAAGATCACAACAAGCAGTCAGTACGTTATTTTAATACAAGTAGCAAAAAAATCGGAAGAAGGTAGACCCTCATATTTTTTCTCTATACGCAAACCGCCACTATCAATTATTTCCTTATCACCTTTTTCGGGCAGGACTTGAAGTGCATTCCACCCCGTGGTAGTTTTTTGCCTGAACGACCTGAGCGATACAACTCGAGCGGGCACCCCTTTATCGTCACAGGGATCGGTTATTACATTGTTAATCATACTAAAGATCACCGCAGAGGGTGCCTCATCAACCCTGTACCATGAATAAACAGCATTCGGACACTCAGGGGCCTCCTTAAAGATCTTCCAGAGTTTGTGGCTTGTCGTCTTCCCAGGACTACTTTCATCATACTCAATGGGAATAACACACCTATCACCCTGAGCGTTACCATTCGCATCAACCTCCTCTACAAAGGTAATTTTCCCTCCAGTATCCGCAGCACTTGCCGTTGTCAGCGGCGCTGCAAGTGCGAGCATCAGCACCATTGCAATGCACTTAAATTTCATATTCATGGCCTTTCTCCAAACGGGGTGAATTCGCTTTTATTTTGGCTTTACCACATTGAATCTAACTATATCGCGATGCCCCGCCACATCATTTTGGTCATAATAAAAATTCACATGATGCTGATTACCCACTTCATCCAAAAACTTCACCACCATGGATTCCGAGAGGCGCTTGCGATGCTCCGCAGGCATATAGGTTGCGTCCTCCAGCCGATCATTGGTGATGACAAACTCCCCTCTTGAAAAGTGGTTACTGTCAATCGTCTCGCCCCAAGGGTTCGTGATAAAACTTGAGACATCCTCATCTTTGACCCCGCCATTAAGGTCGAACACGATTGCAGGTGTTTCCGGCGTTTCTTCTTGTTCACCGTAAACGGCACCCTGGAACCAATTCTTGAAGATCGAGCCTGTATAACTGACCATTATTTCATTCGGGTGGTCGTTTTCGTAGCGGACCATGCTTTTATTAATATCAGCCTTTACCCCCCAACTTGCAGTACGCCCCAGAAACTCATGCGTCACGAAACTCCCCCCCGCATACTCGAACCTCCAGTAATCGCGGGTTTTCAGGTTGAGCCAATAGTCCTCTGGCTTCCCTGCATCGCCTGCACCCTTTACCCGTTCTGGTACAAACCTGTAATCATCCTTATTATATTCACGCTCCAACGTCCTCGGCGCCACCGTCACCCTGCCATTTTCAGGGTTCTTGTCAGTAGACGAGAACTCTTCGCCGGTATTCTGCTTCTTGAACCTTGCATAGAAGGTCGCACTTCTTGTTTGCGGATCAAGAATATGCAAGTACATATTCACCACAACAGACTTGGCACTTACGCCCCCCCCCGGGGCACTGCCCCCGGCCAGCCTGAACACGTTTCTCGTTGCCCGAACCGCATATTCAGCCAATGTTCCGGTCTGCGCCTCGATGCCCTGAACGCTTTCGTCCAGCACCCTCACTGCCTGATCGCTGTCATTTTCAGCCAGCACGATACTGGCTCTCTCTTTCGGCGTGAGAGGCGCATTTTGTTGCCCTTCCTCGGTGACCGTCTCTACCTCAACTTTCACCTCGATTTGCTGGTAACCGTTGGCGAACGGCTTGGCAGTACTCGACGGCAGCGTAACCGTGAACGTCTGCAGCGTCTTCCATTTGCTTTCGGGCTCTTCTTCCGACAGTTGCAGGAGCTGGTAAGCCCCATTGAAGGTCACCTCATTGCGTTCAAGGTCGCACACCACCGCATCGGCGCCACTGGCCTCACCCCCGCTGGCCGTGTACTTGCCATCTTCTGTGATGCTCCCCGCACCCAGCACCCGCCACCGCTGGGTCGCACCAGGCAATAAGTCACCCTGGTCGAATTCGAACGCCAGCGCTTCGCCTGGCTTGACGCGCTGACCAACGCCGGCACGTGAGGTGGTCTCGGCCAGGTTCAGGCCAGGCACCGGGAACCTCGCATTGACCAGCAGAATGCCTGAGTAAGTCCCCTTCTCCAGCGTGGCCTTCACCCGTTGCAGCGCAATGGGCAAGCGGTTGCTAGCTTTATGAGCGGTAAAGACGGCGCCGTTTTCGCTCGCCGCCAGTTCACCGTAGGCCGGCCCTGCCAGCCCCCATGCAACCTGGCCAGCCCCGGCGTGCCCCGCCAGCAGCGCAACGGGTGCGTCTGGCCACATATAGGTTGCAATGCGTGGCAGCAGCTCCGCTTCTTCAAGCATGACGAACACCCGGGCACTGGCCTTGTATTGCTTTTTATCCTTGATGTAGGTCGCGGTCACGACCACGGTCAAGGTTTCATGGCCCATGTTCGATGCCTTGGCAGCCGTGTATTTGCCGTCGGAAGTGATGCTGCCACTGCTGGCCGGCTGATGGCTGTTCAAGCTCAGTGCAGTCCATCCGCTGGCGGTCAGCTGCGTGCCGTTGGCATCGAGCAGCTGGAAGGCCTGCTCGCCATTGGGCCTCAGCGTCACCAGCGATGGCACAACCCTCAAGGTGCTGCTGAGCGGGGAAATATTGCCAAAAACGGCCAGGTCATGGGGGGTGTCCCGATCGACTTCGTTAAACGTGTGGCTACCCGGGAAGAGCAAGCTGCCGAGAATCTGCAGCTTGCCATCGGCGACATGGTCGAGCAGGCTCTGGGCCACCACCACAGTGGCGGAATAACGCGCATCGCTGCCTTGCTGGTCATCTGGAATGAGGTAGGGGAAATCCGTGCCCGGATGATCGCCGGCCCGGGTGTTGGCCTTTACCTGGATGAACGTCAAAACGGCGCCATCACCAAAGTTTTCAGCCTGTTTGAACTTGGCGCCTGGGGCTGCCTGGGTGCGGATGATGAACGATGTGGGCGTCAGCGGCCCATCACCGACAAAGTCGATCACGCCCAGGCTGAAGGCTGTGCGGTGCGCTGGCAACTGGCTGAACCACGCTTGCAGCTGCTGGTTCAACTCGGCCTGCAAGCCGCCTAGCGGCAGGTTGCAACTGAGCTCGCTGCCACGGGCCAGGTCGAGGCTCACGGTACCGCGAGTGTCCACGCGCCCTTCGACCAACGCCAGGTTTACCGCCATGTCCACACTGAAACCCATGCCCTCGCTCAGGTCGCTGGTGCCGAGCAGGCGTTCTTCTGCGCCGCCATACGTGGCCACCTGCCCACCGATGATGTTCATGTGCAGCGTGGCACGAGAGTCGTTGATCGAGGCGCTTTCAAACGACAGCCGGGGCGTGCCGAACTCGATATTCGACAACTGAACGTACGCACCAGCCTGTTGCGGGTCCTTGAAGCGTGCGAAGAAGTCCGGCAGGTAACGCTCTTCGTGCAGGCGGCTAAGGTACTGCTGCTCCAGCATATTGTTCAGCCGTGCGCGGTCAAACGCGGCCACGGCCCCCCAGCCCAGGGTGATACTGCCGCCCTGCATGCGCGCCAGGATTTCGTCTCGGGAATAACCAGCCATTTGATGTTCCTCCGGGTAGGTGTTCAGCAGCCGGTTTGCGGGGCGGCCACATAGCCTGCGGTCAACAGGCGAAGGGTTCGGCTGTTTTCATCCAGCGGCAAAGGCAGAATGATGTAGCCCTCGAAATTGCCGAAATCCTCCGTTGCCCAACGGGCAGCAATCAGCACGAAGGCTTCATGGCTATAGAAGTCGGGCTCGTAAAGCCCGTTTTCATCCAGGAAACCTGGGCCCTCCAGAGGCAGCCACCACTGCACGCCCTTCAATGGCCGGTTCTGGAAACGTGCCTCCAGCTGTACGCCGTATTCCGGCTGGCCGCTTTCGGCCAGCAATACGGCAAGCTCTGGCACTGTTTGCTCCACCAGCACGTAGGCCTGGGCGCTCTCGCCTGCGCTGTTGGTCGCCGCGATACGGTCGATGATGAACACCGCATCGTCTACACGCTGGCCGGCCTTGTAGGTACGCCCCTGCCCCTGCTCCGCCGGCAGCAAGGTGCCGCTGCCAGGGCCAGGCTGGAGGATTTCCCAGGTAAGCTCAGCGCCGCCGATACTGCCGGCACTCAGTGCAAGGGACTGGCCGGGCTGTGTGACCTGAATGTGCGGGTTCACCGAAACCGCATTGGCCAAAACGGTGACATGCGCCACGCTGCGTGCGTTGGTGGCAGGGTCGGTGGCCACCACCAATACCCGAGCCGGCTTGCCGGCCATGGCGTTGGCCCTCGGTGCCGTGTATTCACCCTGGTCGGTCACCTCGCCCCACACACCTGCGCTGCCTGGCAGCGCCTCCACCGTCCACTTCACACCGGCAACCGGTGTTTCCAGGGTGAACTGCTGCACCTGGCGCTCCTTGAGCAGCACGGCCTTTTGAACAATTCGCACCGTCTGCTCATCACTGCGCAACTCACTGAACAGTGCCAGGTTGTTCGGTGCCTCCACCTGGGCGGTTGCGGGGTCGAAGCGTCCGGTGCCGGCCACACTGAAGGTTTCCAGGCACAGGTCGCCGGTGCGGCCCAACAAGTTGGGTGCCAAGCCGTTGTAGAACCCACGGGTGACCGCGTAGCCGATGAACGCTTCCACTTCGGCGCGCTCGCTTTCGCTAAAGCCAGGAAGCTCGGACACCAGGCGTACGGGTTGGCCCGCGGCAGGTGCCATCACCTGCCCGCGGGTGAGGACCTGCGCTTGATCTTTCGTAGCGCGATCATCCCTCAAGAGCCAGAAAAGGTGATCGAGCGCAAAAGCAACCTCTACCTCTACGATTTCCGCAGCACTGGTGCTTGCTTTCTTACGCGTGTAGGTCAACGTGACCGGCTGCGTCACCTGCCAGCGCTGGTGCACATCGGCACCCGTGAAGTCGACGACCAAGCCGGCGACGCCAAGTTTGAAGGCATCGGACTTGAAGGTGAATGTACTCGTGGAATACTCGGTTTCGGGAATCTCAAGGGCACCGGCCTTACCTTCAATTTGCAGCAGTTGATTGTCCATGTCGTAGCGGTAGTTCAAGGCACCGGCCTCGAACATCGCGTCAATGGCACGGCCGTAGGCCGCCCGCTGCAGGCTGGCCATGTTCATCAGCAGGGTGCCCGACTGGCCGGCGCCGATGTCCGCAGGCAGCAGGAACGGGAAGCCTTCGCCAGCGCCTGGCAGGCCGCCAATGCTTGAATGCTTCGTGGCCGCGAACATCAACAGCGCTTGGCGTTTTTCGTCTGCACTGAGCCTGGTGGTGGCCGAGATATGGCGGATGGCCAGGAAGTCATTTTCCGGCACCTGCAATTGCCCAGCCAGTGGATAGCGCCGTTGCGCTGCGCTCAGGGTTTCGAGCTTGCGTTGGAAGAAGCGCCCTGCCTCCAATTGCTCGGTGGGGGGCATTCGCGAGTCGAATCGGTGGCCCTCCCCCTCGGCCAGGTCGAGCAACAAACCGCCCTCCTTGCCATCGAGCAGTTGGGTGTAGGTCAGTTGCGCAGGATCCAGCGCATCGAAACGGTACAAGGCGCGCACCTTTTGTGGTTTTTCGACCGTGGTGCGCGTGCCTTCCACATTGATGGCGACGTTGACCGTGGGCCGTGCCTCGCTTGCCCAGCCAAGGGTTAGCGCAGGGGCCGCCAAGCGCATGTTGCTCACGCAATGCTGTATGTTCAGCCCGCCAATATCGTATTCGCCTTCCAGGTCGGCAATATTGTCGCCCGCTTGCCAGCGCACCAACTGGGCCTGCGTCAGGCCGGGGTTGAGTTGTTGAGTATCGACGGCAACAATCAAGTCCCAACCCAGCAACTCAGGGTTGTTGTGCATCCACGTGATAACTGCATCTTTATCTTCAGCCATGATTCACTCCTGAGGCGTTGGGCATACGCCTGCACCGGGGTCACAGGCACCCACGGGCTCATCCAGCGCGTACGCAATGGCGGAAATCTATTTAACCAATTGCAAGCTGACGAGGGGGAACGGTTTAAACGTCTTCCCACCGTCGAAACTCACTGCAACATTAATATCGAACTGCGCATTCAATGGCATGTTCGCCACGTCTGCTGCCAGCATTTGCTCAAGCACTTCTTCGTTATCAAATTCTTGCTCGGTCACCGGGCTATCATCTCGCAACACATATCTCTGGTTATTCGCATCCACGACCGTAATGCGCAGCAGCTGGCCAACGCCAATCAATACCCAGTAGCTCAAACTCAATGACAACGCCCCCTTCTGCATGACCTGCTCCAACGAAACATCCTTGGAAAAATCAGGCGCCTGAATATGTGGGAACATGGTTGTCGGCAGGTCCTCTATATAGACCCGCGTGGTATCAGATTGATAAGGATCGCCCCCATCCAGGCTCACGGTGTAATAAACAGCAACCACCTTGCCCAAATTGGCAGGCAACTCGCTGGTGGGAATTGGAAATACGTAAGTGCGTTTGGGGTCGGTTTGATATTTTCCGAACCCGTCCCAATGCATGATGAACGAAGGTTCTTTTCCGGGCGGCAGGTCTAAGTTTTCCGGCACCTGAGTCTGGATACCGTTGATCAGTTGCCGACCACTGACTTTCCACTCGTAGCCCTCACCGGTAGCCGCAATGGCCCCGTCTACGCTGGGGCCGGCCAGCTCCAACTTGTCTTTGACCGTGACCTTGCGGAGTTCAGATCGGCCGTCTACGCCTGGGCCGCCAAAGTGGTAGCTGAAGGTCAGCTTGTCGTCGAAGTGGCTCTTCAGCCACTGCGGTTCCAGTATGAAACTCAGCCGGCCGCTGTCTGCGCTGCTGGCATCGAGCAAGATCGCCCGGCTTTGCGCAGCCTGCTTGTCGGATTCGATCAGCAACGCCACGCCATCACCGCCCCGCAGCCCTTCATACCGGGGGATCTCGACCACCAGCCCATTGGGGAATTTTGGCGGGTCGATTATGTCGCCCTCCAGGCCAACCAGAATCGGCGCAGGGTGCAACGTCACTGGGCCATCAGGCTCGCTAAGCACAATCAGTTGCTGAACGGCAGAAGGCGTGGGCCTGATCCCATCTATATAACTGACCTCGTAATACACGTAGCACGCCAGGCCGACAGCCTGGGCCACTTCATTATTGGGCAAGGGGAACTCGACAGCGCGCCCAACTTGCTCGGCATCGTCAAGCGTGACCCGCGCACTCCAATCGATAATGCGCAGGGGCGGATCGATCTCCATCAGCCAGCCCTCAAACGTGAATACAATCGAATCACCCACCGCCATGGCCTGGTAGGGCAACACCACCAACTGTGCATCGTTACCGTCAAGTGTTTCGAGGTCGACTTTCAGTTCATGCGACTGTTGAACCTGCAGCACCGGCAAGCCGAGTGTTCCAACTTCTTTACCATTGACATAGAAAAATTGGCGCAGGGATTGCTCGCCGGGCTCACCGTCGTCATCAATGTGAAAGGAATAGAACACCCACCCGCCATCGAGTGGCGCCAAGAATTCATTGGCAATTTCCACCCGGAAGCGGTTCTGATCGTCAAGTTCCGAAACCTGAAACCCTTCCAGGGTTCTGTCGAAAGGAACATCCGCCGCAGAACAGCCCCGCCAGTTTGGGTAAACCATGTCGCCCACCTGGATGCCGTCATACGTTATATAGGTTTCCAGCGCGTCGTCGCCCACATCCGCCAACAACAAATTTCGCGAGGCCATATTGAGTAACGGAATCTCAGGCTTGGGTAAGTCGACACTCATGATGATGCTCCAAGGCCGTGCGGCGTATTGAACCTGACGCCTTTTTTACGCCCCTGCAGCACCTGCCGAAACTGGCAGTTTTACTAGGTGTCGGCGGCGGCCCAACTTGTTAAGTTCGGCGAAAGCCCCACGCCCCATGCCCCTTGCATGGCGACTGTGTCTATTCGCTGCTGCCGATGGAGTTGCACACCATGATTGCCAGACTGCCAAACGATGCCGCCCTGCATTCCGACGCCATGAATTTCATGAGCTTTACCCAGGCCGGCGTCGACCCGCGCACAGGCCAGTACACCATCCGCCTGGATTTGCCAGCACTCAAGGCCAACGACCTGCGCGATATCGACTTCCCCTTGGTACTGGCTTTCACCCCACTGGCCAATCTGGACCGCGGCTATGGCCTGGGCTGGAACCTGCAACTGTCCCAATTCAACCCCAACGACAACATGCTCACGCTGCACACCGGTGAGTCGTTTCTGGTCACGGGCGAGAACAGCGGTAACCAGCGCCTGGTCATGCTCGAACAGAAACTGCAAAGCTTCCACGCCTACCGGGTGGGCAACGACAGCTACCGTATCGTGCACCGCTCCGGGCTCGTCGAGTTGCTGGAGATGCGCGGCAGTGGTACCGGCCGGCGTGCCATGCCAGTGCTGGTGGCCTCACCACTGGGGCATTCGCTGACGCTTGAGTACAAACCCTTCGGTAACGGTTACGAACACCTTGAAACCATTCGCCAAGCCGACGGGCTGCCGGTGTTCGACATCTCACTCGCTGATTCCTTGGTGACCCTGGCCTATAACCCGATGGCAACAAACGGCCCCACCGCCACCTACAAGCTGCATACCCCCAATACCGAAAAGCGGGTTGAACGTATCGAGCTACCCAGCAGCGACAAGGCGGGCTGGACCTTCGAGTACCGCAAAGTGCGGGACCTGTGGTGCGTGGACCACGTGACGACGCCCGCCGGCGCCACTGAAAAGCTGTTCTACGACGATAACGGGCACCTGTTCCCCGGTAACCAATACCCCGCGCTGCCCAGGGTGACCAGCCACCAGGTGACGCCGCAAAGCGGGGGGCAAACCGTCGACTACCGCTACACCTACCCCAACGACCCGAGCAACCCGGTACTCCACAACTTCCTGGGTTACGGGTTGAACATCAGCTGGACAGAAGCGCCAGGGCGGGATGCGCTATACCAGTACATTGGCGAATACAGCTACGGCTCAGTGGTGGCTGTGCATGTGCAAGGCAGTGCAACGCCGCTTCGCACCACCGAGCGACGCTACAACCAGTTGCACTTGCTAACACTGGAAAAAGTCACCCAGGGTGACAACGTGCTGCAAACCGTCACCGAATACGATTTGGACCCGAGCAAGCCCTTTGCCGAGCAGCGCTCCACTTGCCAACTGCCAACCCACAGCAAGCGTACCTGGTGGCATAAGACCCAGAGCAGCCTGCAACGCACGGAAACCGAGACGCGCACCTACGATGAGCAGGGCAATCTGGAGAGCCTGGAAAAACCCAACCAGGTGAAGGAGTTCAACGTATGGTGGCCTGCCAGTGGCGCTGAAGAGCACCCCGCCGACCCGGAAGGCTTCGTGCGCCACTTGAAGTCGAAGACCATCACACCAGCCCCCCACGAAGGGATGGGCAGCAAAGCTGCGACGCTGGTGCAGCGGTATGAATACATGACCTTGCCGGCGCTGGCGCTGGGTAAGCTTTCGCTGAACCCGTGCCACCTGCTCTTCAGTGAAACCCTTAGCGAAATCGTCGGCGACCAGGAAACCGAGCTGGAAAGAACCGAGTACACCCACACCGACAAAGTCGATGTTCCGCTGCGCCATGGCCGCGTGCAAATGCGCACGGCCACCCGCGCCAACACCTTCACCATCACCACTTACACAGTTGAAAAACCCGAAGCGCTCGGCATCCTCAAAACCCAGGAAACCACCATAGGCTTCGACGGTAAAACGGCCACTGTAGCGCGCCACGAGGCGTTGCTAACCGGCCATGTGACCTGGCGCCAGAACGCCGACGGCGTGCAAAGCGAATTCGAATACGACGCCCTGGGCAGGCCCCTGAGCGAAACCGTTGCCCCCGGCACCGAGTACGAGGCCAAGCGCACCTGGCAGTACTTCCTCAATGCCAATACCCTGCTAACGGACGCCTCCCCACCCGCCGCCGAAGCGCCTGGGCAAGCGGCCACGGATGAGCACGGCATTACCACCCGTACCTACATTGATGGCTTGGGCCGCACGACGCGAAGCGCCCGCGACAAGGTCGACGAGCAGCAGCCCAGCGCGCTGTTCGAGCAGTACAAGGCCCGCTACGACGGCCTGGGCAACCTGGTCGAGGAAACCGAAATCGATCTGCTGGGCGATCGCCTGGACGCTGAAAAGCGCACCCTGACCACCACCCACAGCTACGATGACTGGGGCCAACGCAACTGCACCACCGGCCCCGATGGCGTGGCGCACTATGAGCAGACAGACCCCATTGGCGGCACCACCGCCAAGGGGCCGGTGATCACCCGTTGGAACAAGAGTGCCCAGGGCGACAAGGTGTCAGGGCACTCGCGCACCTTCATGAACCTGTTCGAAAAACCCACGCAGGTTGAACGGCTCGATGCCAGTGGCAAGGTGCTGGCCGCCACCAGCAACCGCTACGATGGTTTGGGGCGCTGCATCGAGGCCGTTGATGAACGCCATAACAAGACGGTTTACACCTACGATGCCCGTGACCGCGTGCTCAGCTCCACGCTGCCTGACAGCACCAAGCTTGAGTACGCGTATGCAACGCACAGCAGCGAAAACCACCCTGTTGCCCTGACGGTCACGCCGATGGGCAAAACCAAAGAAAAGAAAACCATCATCAACCAAACCTTCGATGGCCTGTTGCGCCTGGCCACGCGCGAGGTTGGCGCACGCCTGGAAACCTACCAGTACGAAAGCACCCACACGCGCCCGAGCAGCCTTACAACGCCGAGCGGAACGCCGATCGCGTTCGACTATGCCATCAACCTCAGCCCGCTGCCCACGCTGAACGATGCCCCGGACGACAAGGCCACGTTCGCCTACCACCCAATCAGCGCCGCCCTGCGCACAGCCACCAACGCCGAGGGCACACGCAGCTTTGACTACAACCTTTCCAACCAGCTCATCAGCGAAACCTGGGCACCGGCTGGCACCGATAAAAGCTGGGTGACACGCCATGACTCTTCACTGGCGGGCCTGCAGCTCAAACGCACCGACCCAGGCCAACAGACGCTGGTTCACAGCTACGACGCCCAGGCCCGCCTCCAGACCACCCGGCAAGGCCAGGTGCAGGCGACCTTCGAATACGACAACCTGGGCCGGTTGGAGTCAACCACCACCCAGAACCTCGCCAGCGGCGGCGCAACGTCGGTGACCCGGCTGGCGTACGACGACCAGGACCGTGAAATCACTCGGCATGAGAAGGTGGGCAACCTGCCAGAGCGGGTACTGGTGCAAGCCTGGGGGGATGATGACCTGCTCAAGGAACGCACGCTGAGTGAAAATGGCGTGGCACTGCTGCACGAGAAATTCGCCTATGACCCGCGCATGCGCCTCACCGAGCATGAGTGCGAGGGCTCCCAGTTGCCGCTCGACCCGTTGGGCCGGCCCTACACAAAGGTAATCATGAGCCTGGACGGTTACGACAACGTCACCTTGTCGACCTACACCATCAAGGGCATTACCGGCCCGCAACGCGTCGTATACAGCTACGCCGAAAACGACCCTTGCCAGCTGGTAAAGATCCAGTACGTAGGGAGCCAGCCTGGCACGCAGGCGTTCACCTACGACGCCGACGGCAACCTGGAAAAAGACGAACAGAACAACACCCTGAAATACGACCTGCAGGGGCGGCTGCTGACGGTAACTGGCGCCAGCGCCGCGCCCTTGGCCAGCTACCGCTACGACGCCAGCGGTGACCTGCACACCCGCGAAGCCGCTGGCCAGGCGCCGCAGATGCTGTTCTTCGAGGCAGACCGCCTGGCGCTGGCCATTCACGATGCGCTGGCCGAGGGGGCGAGCACGCAATTGCTGTATGCCGGTGAACAACCGCTGGCCCAGCAAAGCATTGGCGATGCCAGCCAGACCCTTCTGCTGCAAAGCAACATGAGCGGCTCCGTACTGGCCGAATACCGCGGCGCCAGCCTGCAAAGCCGCACCTATGCCGCCTATGGTGCCCAGGCCGAACCACAACCAGGCCAGGGGCTTTTGGCCTTCAACGGCGAGCTGCGCGAGCCGGGCACCGGCTGGTACCTGCTCGGGCGTGGCTACCGGGCCTACAACCCAGGGCTGATGCGCTTCCACAGCCCCGACGCGCTTTGCGCCCTGGACGAAGGCGGTTCGCTCAACCCCTACGTGTACTGCAATGGCAACCCGATCACCCTGCGCGACCCGACCGGCCACAGCGCCGAAGGATACGCCACCGGGCGCCTGCGCCGCCCGGACGAGGACAACCCGCTGGCGCTGGGCGGGACTCAGCCGCGTGAAACGGGCGGAGGCGGGCCTGGCTGGGGGTTCTGGCTTGGCATCGGCCTTTCGTTGATTGGCCTGATCGTTCCCGTGGCGGGCCTCGCCTATGCAGCTATCGCTACCACTACCGCGATTACTGCCACCATGATTGCTACAACGGCCGCAACAACGGTGCTTTCGGCGGTATCGATCGGTACAGGGGTCGCGGCCGCCTATAAGCAGGACCAGGGGCTGGAAACCGCTTCGAACATTACCGGTGCGCTGGCGTTCATCCTCGGGCTGGGGAGCTCACTCTTTAGCGCGGCAGGGAAGGCGGCGACAGCGGCGGGGGCGGCTAGCAGGTCGGGTTCTGTAGCGAGCGCGGTAAGCAGAGCAGGCTCAATGTCATCCACCGCAACGCAGGCTAGTTCACTTGGCAGGGCCTCCCAGGTGTCGAACACCATACGCACAATGACCCGGTCTCAACCCAGTAAATTCGCGTTTCATCCTATGCGCATCAACCGATCAATGAACCCCAGACTGGTCATAATTGCAAATCGCACAATGCCAGCTGATAAACTTCCGGGAGCACTGGCTTCCCGAATGCTAAGCCAAGTACCCGGGTATCGTAGTTTGGCTCCTGTTAACTCTGCTTCCCCTGCCACCCGATTTAGTTGACATCAAGTGCAGCGCAGAGCACAAGCTCTGCGCTGTTTCAATCACCTAGATCCTACTGTAGAAACACCTAGTATTTTTGCCAGTAGCGCCCCCTCTCTCCCCCTCTTACTCTTATCCCCATGGGCCCCGCCCTGCGCAGCGGAACGCTTTCCCTCCTCGCGCCACCTATGTCCCCCTTGGGAGTCAACCAACCATGAACGATTTACCGCACATCGGCAACCGGCTGGAACTTGCTGAACGCACGCGTCGGGAATACAAGCTGGCGCGTGCCATCCGCCTGGCTTCGGGCCCCACGGCAGGTGCCCCACCAGAAGTGAGGGATATCGCTGACACCGATGACGGCACGCTGTATCGCGCCGCTGTGGACAAGGACATGACGGTATGGATCCCGAAAGGTAGCAACTTCTTCGATGGCAGTACGTTGACCCTGCAAGTTGACCGCGGTCAAGATTTTGAGCATGTAGGCGATCCTATCACCATCGACAGTAGCACCCAATATCCAGTGCCCATGACGCTGCCAAAAAAGGCAATGTTGGAAGAAGGCACTTTTGAGCTGCGCTACCAAATCTCACTTGAGAACACCAGCGAATCTGACGCTGTAACACTTCGCGTTGACAGAACTCCGCCCTGGGGGAGCAGTAATCCACCGTATGTTGAGATGGATACCGCCCTCATCACCGATGCCTACCTCGCCAGCCACCCCGCCGGTATCGAAGTCACGCTACCTGCCTATGACGATCAGAAAGGCAACGATATGGCGTACCTGTGGTTCGCCAGTAACATCAATGACCTCGGCGAGCCTACACTCATATCACCAGTACCTGCTGATCGTAAGTTCGTGATCAAGGTCGAAGATGCGAAGGCTTGGAAGGATGGTCCTTTGTACGTGCTCTACCGCCTAATGGATATCGCCGGGAACATAAGTGAACAATCGCTGTATTACAAGCTCAGCATTGCCTTGGGCACATTGCCGACAAACTTGAAAAAACCCGTCGTCCCGCTGGCCGCCGACGGGCTGCTTGACCTGGAAGATGCCCGCACCGGTGTAATCGTGGAGATTCCAGAATTCGATAACCCCAAGGCTACCGACACCCTGGCGGTTACCTGGGGGAATACCTCGCTTCCCCCGCAAACCATCGGCACCCAAACGCCGCCCTACGAGGTCCAGATACCTAATTCAATATTGCGTGATGAATACCGTGGCAACACCGGGGCGGTTGATCTGGCAGTGAGCTACACGGTCCTGCGCGGCGAAGAAGTTTTCGGCCCTGAATCCGACACCATCAAAGTCGACTTTTCTGTCGTTGGCCCCGTCCAACCCGACCCGGATTGGCCTGACCCGATCAATGCCAAGCTGACGCCTTGCGAAGTACGTGGCAACGTATCAGATCTGAAGAATGAACTTACCCGTGCTGACAACAAGCTGGACGCCACGTTGTCATTCGAGCCGTATGAAAACATCAAGGACGGCGAAATCGTAAGGTTCTACTGGAACGACGTTCATGTGACCGGTGCGGACTATACCGTTGACACCTCCGCGCCGGCACCGTGGACAGTCAGTATTCCATGGGCCTACATCGAAGAGACTGGCAACACAGACGACTTGCCCGTGCAATACGGCATCTGGGACAAAAACCTTACCAACGAACAACGCTCACCTGTCACCCATGTGAAGGTGAACGCGGTGGTGACGGTCGCACCTCAGCCCAGCTTCGAGGGTTTGGGGCCCACCGGAGCACTCAACTGCAATTCTCTGGTAGATCCCAATGATCCTGCTGCAGAGCCGGCGTTCCGGGTATCGGTGCCCGACCTGACGGCTTTTGGCCTCAAGGCTGGGGATACGGTGAACATGGTCTGGACCCCTTACCAAGACGAAACCGGCGGCACACCAATCACGGGCGCTACGCTCGAAGAGGCCATCGTCCTAGGCCCCGATTTTCCCGTCACCGGCTTTGTCTGGCGTGTGGAGCCTTACGACAAACATATCTTGCCGATCTATCAGCTGGACATTCTGTACGGCCGAGGGGAAGTGACCTACTCCTTCGACATGAAGGGTGAAAAGGTCGACTCGGAACTTCTTTCGGCGAAGGTTGCCCTTGGCCTGGGCGGGGGTACAGCGTGCAAAGTCTGAAGTGAGTGCAACAGGGGTGGGGAACCCGTTCATCACCCCTGCTGACATCAGACTTATCCATTTGGATGTCAGGCTTTTCCTACATAGATATAAGAGATTTCTCCGTAAGTTGCAGGCAGCAAAGTTCCTACATCTTTAACTACCTTTTCTTACAACTTACCCGAGAGAAATCCACCATGCGCTGCCCTCCCTCTTCAATCGCCAAACGCACCACCCTGGCCCTGGCCCTGGCGGCCGCCACCGCCCTGATGCTTGCAAGCGCCCCGGTGCAAGCCCAGGCCGTGCGCACCGACACCACCCTGGACGCCAGCACCCCACTGGACCGCTACCAAGTGTTCGGCGTAACCCTCACTGCCAACGGCGCCAGCACCCAGGAAATCCAAGCCGAAACCGGCTCCACGCTAAACCTGACGGGCACCCGCGTCACCGCCAGTGCGGGCGCTGCCGGGGTGATTCTGTTGGGCAGCCAGGCCACCATACGCAACAGCCAGATCGTCAGCCCGGTCAACCAGGGCCTGTTGGTGAGCCAAGGCAGCAAGGCCGATGTGTTCGACAGCAGCATCACCGGCACCACCCGAGGCTCCATTGTTTCCCAAAGCACCCTGAACCTGAACAACTCCCAAGTCACAGGAACCGCAGGCAACGGTATCGAGCTGATCGGCGGCACGCTGAACGCCAGTAACCAGAGCGTGATCCAGGGCAGCACCAACGGCATCACGCTGGCCAACAGCCGCACCGAGGACAACGGGCCAAGCACCCTGGTGCTGGACAATGCCAGCGTCACCGGTGAAAGCGGCGCGGCCATTCTGGTCAGCGGCGCCGCGTTCGGCGGCAGCGGTGTCGCCAGTGGCACTGTCGAGATCCGCAACGGCAGCACCCTGAGCGCTGGCAATGGCAGGCTGGTGTCGGTGGCCAGCGATGGCGATGCCAGCATCCGGGTAGACAACAGCCACTTGCAGGGCGACATCATCGTCGACCAGGGCGGGCGCGCCGATGTCACCCTGGACAACGGCGCCACCCTGCAAGGCCGGCTGGAAAACAGCGAACGCCTGACCGTGGGCAACCAGGCAGAATGGACCATGGTCGGTGACAGCCAGCTCAATACCCTGGCCATGAACGGCGGCGCGGTGAAGCTCAGCGCCACCCCTGGCACGTTCAATACCCTGACCGTCAACAACCTCGAAGGCGCCGGCACCTTCAAGATGGGCGTGGACTTTGCCACCGGGCAAACCGACCACCTCGACGTCACCGGCACCGCCACCGGCAACCATCAACTGCTGGTCAGCAGCAGCGGCACCGACCCGCAAGCTGAAAGCAGCCTGCACCTGGTGCACACCGCTGCCGGCGGCGCTACCTTCGGCCTGCTGGGCGGCCCGGTCGACCTGGGCGCGTTTTCCTACAACCTGGTTCAACAAGGCAACGACTGGTACCTGGACACCACCACCCGCACCGTAAGCCCCGGCACGCAAACGCTGATCGGCCTGTTCAACAGCGCCCCCACCGTGTGGTACGGCGAACTGAACACCCTGCGCAGCCGCATGGGCGAAGTGCGCAACGACACCGGCAAGGCCGGCGCCTGGGTGCGCAGCTACGGCAACAAGTTCAACGTCTCGTCGGCGGCCGGTACCGGTTACCAGCAAACCCAGCAAGGTATGTCGTTCGGCGTGGATACACCGCTGCCGGTGGGGGATGGCAACTGGCTGGCCGGGGTCACCGGCGGTTACAGCAAGTCTGACCTGAGCATGGCCCGCGGCGCTTCCGGGAATGTCGACAGCTACCACGTTGGCGCCTACGCCACCTGGCTGCAGCCGCAAACCGGCTACTACGTGGATATCGTCGGCAAGCTCAACCGTTACCAGAATGAAGCCAACGTGCAACTGAGCGACGGCCAGCGCACCAAAGGCAGCTATGACAACAGCGGCGCAGGCGTGTCGGTGGAAGCAGGCCGGCACTTCAAGCTGGCCGACGGTTACTTCGTCGAACCCTTCGCGCAAGTGGCCGGCATGGTCGTGCAAGGCAAGGACGTGACCCTGGACAACGGCATGCGCGCCCATGGCGACCCGGCCCGTTCGCTGCAGGCCAAAGTCGGGGCCACCGCCGGGCGCACCCTGGACTTCGGCAACGGGCGTAGCGTGCAGCCTTACCTGAAGGTGGCGGCGGTGCACGAGTTCGCCAACGACAACGACATCAAGGTGAACGGCAATCGCTTCGCCAACGACCTGTCCGGCTCGCGTGCCGAACTGGGCGCAGGCGTTTCGGTGGCCTGGGCCGAACGTTGGCAGGTGCATGCCGACGTCGATTACAGCAACGGCGACAAGATCGAGCAGCCATGGGGGGTGAGCCTCGGCGTGCGCTACAGCTGGTGATTCAACGCAACGGGCTCCCGTGTCTGGTGCCAGTAGGCCTTCGCCTGCAAGGCATCAGGCACGGGAGCCTGTTTTATCCTGGAGAGCGACATGAGCACATCGAAGCCGCGGCAACCTGAACACCCACAGGCCAATGTATCAGCCAGCTTTGCGTTATCCCCTCCCAACGTGATCGGGCTGCTACCGGATATCCCCGACGGCCAACCCCACTTGCTGCCCACGCCCGCCACAGCGTTGCCGCTGCGGGTCGAGTTCCAGATGTGGTCGAACAGTTTCCCCGAGCCCGGTGCCCCTGACACCCTCACGCTCTACCTCTCCAACAAACTTGTCGATAGCAAAAGCTGGGAAGCACCCGTCCAGCCGGAGGATCTGTTCATCAATATACCGCCCAAGTCGCTCACCGATGGCGAGCACGAACTGACCTACAAGGTTGTGCTTGCATCGAGCAACGAAGAAACCTCTGTGCCATACATCATGACGATCGACAAGATTCCGCCCGCCCTCCCTTTCAAGAACAGCATTGAATTTCCCAAGGAAGTGGGGCAAACCGGGGTAACCGAAAAGTACCTCAAAGCCCACGGCGACCGGTTGATGGGTACCTTCCCGCCCTACCAGGGCGCAATCCCCGGCGACGAGCTGGTCACCTACTGGAGCGTCGCCCCTGGAGCGCTGGATAATGAAGAAGTCGAACGCAGGATGCTGAGCAAGGACGAGCTCAGTGCCGACATTGTCGTGACCTTTTCCGGCGCGGCCATCAGGGCCGCAGGTGACGGCCTGCGGTTTGCGTCTTACCGAATATTCGACCGTGCACAGAATGCCGCGCAAACCTCAACCGCGAAAAACCTCATGGTCGAGGCCCAGCCCGTCGCCCGGTTGCTGAAGGCACCAACCCTGAAGGAAGCCATCGGTGGGCTTACTGGCAGCACCTTGCAACCGACCGCTGCCGCAGCCGGTGCAACCTTGGTCGTCCCTGCTGATGTGGAAATCGAAGACGATGAGAGGGTCACCGTGTTCTGGAACACACCTGGCGAACCGGGCGCCTATTCGTCCAGCCAGCCCCTGCAGGCCGGCGGCAGGGAATACCGCATACCTGCTGCCAACGTTGCCCTGAGCTCAGGCCATACCTTCCCGTTATTCTATACACTCACCGGCCCAGAGGAGGAGTTGACCTCGGACCCGCACACGCTCAGGGTACTCACGGTTTCCAACTTGCCCACGCCCAGTTGCGACAAAATCACCGGCAGCTACCTGAGCATCGGCCATGTGGGTAGCGAGGGCGCGGCAGTTTCAGTGCCCGCCCAGGCAAGCGATCCGGCCTGGCCGCTTATCGCCACCACCCAACACACCAAGATGAGCCTGTGGGGGGTTAATGCAGACGACGGCGAAAACCTGCGCATTGATTTCCCACCACAGCCGGTCAAGAACGCCACCGGAACGGTGGACATCGGCATGATTACCCAAGCGGACTTGCGCAAATTCGCCATCAATCATGACCTGGATATCGAAGTGTTCGTCACCTTCGATGGCCAGAAAACCTGGCAGCCGTTCAAGGTATTGAAGCCGTTGCTGGTAGCCTGACGCCTGAAACGACAAGGCCGCTGGCATCACTGCCCGCGGCCTTGTCGTTGCTCTGCGCTTCAGTTCAAGGCGCGAATTTCCCGTAGCTGGCCCCCCGGCAGCATCTCCACCGTACCTGGCAATGCACGGTCCGCTTCAGCCAAGGGCAGTGGCAGGATGATGTAGCTCATGAACACACCGAGAATGTCTGTATCCCAGGCCGCCTGCACGACCACGAAGCGGTCCAAGGCCGATTTGTCGGCTTGGTACAGGCCGGTATCAGGGTCAACCTTGCCAGCGCCTGCCAGGATGGACCACTGTGACGGCTTCTCCAATTGCTTGTGCTTGCTGACAAGTTGCACTGAACCCGCGCCCACGTTCATTTCACTGACTTCCACTACCAACCCAGTGTTACTGACAGTGTTGATAATGTAGCTGGTCACCGAGGTTCCCCCGTGGGTGACGGTAATTTCGTCCAGCACCTGATCGGGTAGATTGTCTTGATCTTCGAATTCTTTGGGCGGCCTCGGCGTATAGGTTACGTTCTCACCCTGGTTGGCGCTGAGTGTACCCTGGGTACCGGTTTGCTTGATGGCCCAAGTATAGTCGCCGCTGCCAACCCCGCCGGCCTTCAGCGCCACGGGAACCTCCGAAGCGGTGGCCTGCACCAGGGGGTTGATATTCACCGCCACCCTGAGAATGGTCACCATGGCGACACTGTAGAACGTATCCTCAGCGTTGGTGACAACGATACGCACGCGGGTGAAGTTGCCTTCGAAGGTGGCGGGGGCTTTGTACAGGCCGGTTTTACTGTCGATGGTGCCAGCCGCGTTACCCCCGCCAACGGCCTCCACGCTCCAAACCGGGTTGGTGCCACCACCCAGCTGGAACTGGAATTCGCTGCCCGCCAGCATCAGATGCTCGACCGGGCTGATCTCCGCCCCGAGTTGCCGAGGTGCGAGATTACCGAAGGTTGCGTAGTCGCGGTTAAAACCTGCCTGCTTCAAAGCGACAACTTGGTTAAAGAGCACAGAGAAGCTCATCCACGTGAAAGGGTCAGGATTATGACTCTCGAACCCAGCGTCAAGCGAATGCAACAAACCACCTGCACAGGCCGGCCCATACACATCCCAATCGGGAGAGTCTTTAGACCTGGTAGCGAAGCGAATGGAATGTAAGCGCTCCATGAACCCCACCTATCCAAAGATGGGCGAGCGCTTAGCTATGCAAATGAGGCGTGCAGTTCCACGGCAGCAAGGCTTCGTAATCATCCACTGAGCACGCCTGCGGCAGGCGTTCC
>NZ_VWXJ01000030.1:0-50661 GCF_011752535.1 Pantoea sp. Tr-811 | reverse complement strand
TCGTTACGCACGCCTTCGAGGGTGGCACGCTGGAAGATCTCGCCTTCGGCCAGGCCCGACTGCTTCAGGCCCTTCATCAGGTCTTCGGTGCTGATCGCCTTGTTGCCTTCGATCTCGATGCTCGACAGCGACGGGCGCTCGACCACGTTGATGATCAGTACATCGCCGTCACGGTTGAGCTGGATGTCCTGGAAGAAGCCGGTCTTAAACAGCGAGCGGGTCGACTCCACCAGGCGGCGGTCGTCGGCCTGGTCGCCGACGTTCAGCGGCAGGGCGCCGAACACGCTGCCGGCGGACACCCGCTGCAGGCCATTGACGCGGATGTCGGCGATCCTGAACGGCGCGGCCTGGGCCACGGAGGCATTGAGCAGCAGGATGGAGAGCAACAGTCGCGGGTAGTTCATCGGGGGTTCCAGGCGGGCGTAGATGGAGCAGCGCGGCGGCTGCCAGGAAGCGGGCGATGAGCATACGGGCGGGCTGTGTTCGGCGCGGTTAACCGAGGGTAAAGATGTGTAAAGTTCGCCCACGCCCTGGCGTGCAGGGGCGATCATGATGGCTTTGCAGAACCTGGCACCCTACCTACCATGATTCCCGTACTGCTGGTCGACGACGACCGCGAACTCACCGAAATGCTTGCCCTGTACCTGGCCCGCGAAGGCTTCCAGGCCACCGCCGTGGCCACCGGCACCGAGGGTGAGAGCCAGGCGCTGAGTGGCCTGTTCCATATCGTGGTGCTCGATGTGATGCTCCCGGACCTCTCGGGAATCGAAGTGCTGCGGCGCATTCGCGCACGCAGCCAGGTGCCGGTGCTGCTGCTGACCGCGCGGGGCGACAACATCGACCGCATTGCCGGGCTTGAGCTGGGCGCCGACGACTACGTGCCCAAGCCCAGTTCCCCCGGTGAGCTGGTGGCGCGCCTGCGTGCCATCCTGCGCCGGGTGCAGCCGCAGGCGCTGGCCGAAAGCCAAGGGGCGGTGTCCATCGGCCGCGGCGCCCTGACCCTGTGGCCGGGCCAGCGCAAGGCGCAGTGGGGCGCCGCCCCGCTGGAGCTGACCGGCACCGAGTTCAGCCTGCTCGAAGCCCTGGCCCGCCAAGCGGGGCAACTGGTGAGCAAGCAGGACTTGTCGCTCAATGCCCTGGGCCGGCCATTGACCCGCTACGACCGGCGTATCGACGTGCACATCAGCAGCATCCGCCACAAGCTTGGCCCACGCGGCGATGGCAGCAGCTGGATCCAGAGCGTGCGGGGCATGGGCTACATGCTGATCGTCGAATGAGGCGCCAACGGCTGTTCTGGAAGCTGTTTCTGGCCTTCTGGCTGGCCAATACCCTAACCTTCCTGGTCGGTGCCGGCACCTTCATGCTCAATGAGTTGCGCGGTGACACCCCGGGCCTGCATTCGATGCTGACCACCGAGTTGAACCTGCTGCACCGCTATGGCGAACAGGCCGGGCGGCAATTTCTGCAGGTGTCGCCGCAGCCGCCGGACGTGCAGGTGGGGCTGTACGACGGCACGGGCCACTTGCTGGCCGGCCGCGCCGTGGAAACCCCGCGCTTCGAGCGTGCGCTGCTCGATGAGGGCGGCCAGGCGCTGGTGCTGCGGGCGTCGGTGCCGGCCCAGCTGGACGAAGCACCACGCCCACGCGGCATGGGGCCGCTGCTCACCGGTACGCTGATGAGCGCGCTGTTTGCCTTTCTGTGCAGCCTGTACCTGACCCGGCCATTGGCCTGGCTGCGCGAAGCCATGGGCCAGGTGGCCCAGGGCCGTTTCGACGTGCGCGTGCGGCCACGGTTGGGCAAGCGCCGCGACGAGATCGTCGAGCTGGCCGACGATTGCGACCGCATGGCCGGCCAGCTCAAGGCGCTGGTCGAGGCCCAGCAGCAACTGCTGCACGACATCTCCCACGAGCTGCGCTCGCCACTGACCCGCCTGCACGTGGCCATCGGCCTGCTGCGCCAGCAGCCAGACCGCGAGGCGATGCTGGGGCGCATCGAGCGCGAATCACGGCGCATGGACGACCTGATCGAGCAGTTGCTGACCCTGGCGCGGGTCCAGTCGCAGCAGAGCCATGCCGAGCATGGCGAGCTCGATGCGGTGGAGATACTGGCGCAAATCGTTGAGGACGCCCGCTTCGAAGCGGGCATGAAGCAGGCCGAGGTGACCCTGCACGGCGCCGGCACCTTCGTTACCCGCGGCCACGAGGAGCTGTTGTACCGCGCTTTCGAGAACGTGGTGCGCAACGCCGTGCGCTACACCGCGCCCGGCACCGAGGTGCGGGTGGAAGCCGTGCTGGCCGGTGGGGGTGAGCGGCTGCAGGTGCATATCACCGACCAGGGCCCAGGCGTGGAGCCGAGCCGCCTGCAAAGCATCTTCGAGCCCTTCGACCGCGGCGGGCAGGGCGGCGTGGATGGCTTCGGCCTGGGCCTGGCAATCGCCCGGCGGGCCATCGGTTTGCACCAGGGCGGTATCAGTGCCCAGGCGGCTGACGGTGGTGGGCTGTGGGTGAGTATCGAATTGCCACGCTTGGCGTAACGCACCGGAATGGGCAGCGCCTGCGCGAATCGCGAGCAGCGCTCGCTCCTACCAGGTATACACAGCCCCTCGTAGGAGCGAGCACAGCTCGCGATTGCCACAGGCGCCACCCCTCACATGCCATGCCCCATATCCTCCCCAATCGCCCTGCCAAGCCGTTGCGCCTGCCCGCGCAGCACCTGCATCAAGTGCAACGCAGCCTGCGACGGCGGCTCGAAGCGTGAATAGACAAAGCTGATATCGAAGGTAATCTCGTCCGCCAGCGGCACCACGGCCAGCCCGCTGTCCTGGGCGACGAACTCGTCGATCACACTGATGCCCATGCCCTGCTTGACCAGCGCCACCGCCTCGTTGGCATTGGTGAACGACAACAGCGACTCCAACTGCAACCCACGGCGCTGGATATGTTCGGCCAGCAGTTGGCCAAACGGCATGTCCGGGCGGAACAGCAGCAGGGCCTGCCCCTGCAACTGCTGCAAGCTCAGCGACGGCTGCTGGGCCAGCGGGTGCCCAGGCTGCAGCACCACCACCATGCGCCCGCGCATGAAGGCCTGGGAGTGCAGGTGGTCGTGCACCACCGGCAATGCCGCAATCGACAGGTCGACGGTTTTCGACAGGATCTGGTTGGGCATCGTGTGCATCAGCGAGGTTTGCCACTCGATCTGCAGCGAAGGCGCTTCGCGCTTGAGCTGGGCCAGGGCGATCGGGATCACCACCGTCGACAGCGAGGCGCTGCAGGATATGCGCAGCTTGCGGTGCCCGCCGCTGGCCAGCGACAACGCGCATTCGTTGACCTGCAACGCCGCCTGGTACACCCGCTCGACCTCGCGGTACAGCACCTGCGCCTCGGCGGTGGGCACCAGGCGGTTGTTGATGCGCTCGAACAACCGGTAGGTCAGACGCCCCTCGATATAGCCGATCAGCTTGCTCACCGCCGGTTGCGACACATACAGCAGCTTCGCCGCCGCGCTGATGGAGCCGGTGAGCATCACCGCGCGAAACACCTCCATGTGCCGCAACTTGAACAGCATGGCGCTGCCGTCTGCGCTTTCCTGGCTGGGGAGCATGGGTATTACCTTCGGTTATGGTCTTGGTTATCTGTGTATGAGCGCAACGGGCACGCCCGCAGTATCGTGAGCCCAGGCCCATCGCCCTGGCGGCGAACAATAACAAGATCTGCAGGCAGGCGCAGTGGCGCTTGCAAGGAACCGCGCTTGAATATCTACGACGAACCAAAGATCGACTGCCATAACCATTTGTTTGACCCTGCACACTTCCCCTACCACCCGCAGGCCCCTTATGCCCCCTCTGGCCAGGAGGTCGCTACCCTGGCGCAGTTCAACCAGGTCATGGACGCCTATGGCGTGCGCCACGCCTTGCTGGTGCAGCCCAACAGCGGCTACCACACCGACAACCGCCTGCTGCTGCAAGCCCTGGCCGGCGGCCAAGGCCGCTTCAAGGGCGTGGCGGTGGTCGAGCGGCAGATCAGCCTTGAGCAACTGGCGGCCTTGCGCGAACAGGGCGTGGTGGGCGTGGCATTCAACCCCGCGCTGTACGGCGTGAAGACCCTGCACGATGCCGGGCCGCTGTTCGGCAAGCTGGCCGAGCTTGGCATGTTCGCCCAGGTGCAGGTCTGCGAGGACCAACTGCTGGACCTGCAATGGTTGATCCAGGGCAGTTCGGCACGCCTGCTGATCGACCACTGTGGCCGCCCCGATGCCACCGCCGGCCTGCAGCAATCCGGCTTCCAGGCCCTGTTGCGCCTGGCCCGCAGTGGCGCTGCCTGCGTCAAGCTGTCCGGCATGCAGAAGTTCGCCGACGCCGAGGGCCTGTACCAGCAAAGCCATGCCTACGTGGCCGCGCTGCTCGATGCCTTTGGCCCGGATGCCTGCGTGTGGGGCTCGGATTGGCCGTTCATTCGCCAGCACGCACGGGTGGACTACGGCCCATTGTTGAAACTGGCCGAGTACCTGATGCCCGACGCCCAGGTGCGGCGCAAAGTGATGTGGGACACCCCGCGACGGCTGTTCGGTTTTGCCTGATTACCCGCATTTGCCATTCCAATAACAACAGAGCAATCGCCATGAACACAGAGCAGAACCTCGGCGTGGGGGTGTTCGACACCCCGGCGCGCGCGCAACAACGAACCCGTACCCGTTTCATGATCCTGGCGCTGATTTCCGGCGGCACCATGATCAACTACCTCGACCGCAGCGTAATGGGCATCGCCGCCCCGAGCATCAGCGCCGACCTTGGGCTGAACGCGGCGATGATGGGGCTGATCTTCTCGGCGTTCTCCTGGACGTACGCCGCCGCGCAGATTCCTGGCGGCATCCTGATCGACCGCCTTGGCACCAAACTCACCTACTGGCTGGCATTGACCTTGTGGTCGCTGTTCACCGGCCTGCAGGGCCTGGCCCAGGGCTTTCTGTCGCTGCTGGGCATGCGCTTTCTGGTGGGCATGACCGAGGCCCCATGCTTCCCCACCAACAGCCGCGTGGTAGCCACCTGGTTCCCGCAGAGCGAACGGGCCAGGGCCACGGGCATCTACACCTTCGCCGAGTACACCGGGCTGGCATTCCTCACCCCGTTGCTGTTCTGGGTGCTGCACGCCTATGGCTGGCGCTTCCTGCTGATGGCCGTGGGCCTGCTGGGCATCCTCTATGGCCTGGTGTGGTGGCGCAAATACCATGAGCCGCACCAGTCGACATCGGCCAACCAGGCCGAGCTGGACTACATCGCGGCCGGTGGCGGGGTGGTCGATGGCGGGCAGAAGGCCACGGTGTTCCGCTGGTCGCAGATCCCGGCCCTGCTCAAGCACCGCAACATGCTCGGCATCTGCCTGGGGCAGTTCGCCTGCAACTCGACCAACGTGTTCTTCCTGACCTGGTTCCCCACCTACCTGGTCACCGAGCGGCACATGCCCTGGCTCAAGGTTGGCTGGGTGGCGGTGCTGCCGTTCATTGCCGCATCGCTGGGCACCCTGGTTGGCGGCTGGCTTTCCGATGCGCTGCTGCGCCGGGGCTATTCGCTGAACGTGGCGCGCAAGCTGCCGGTGATTGCTGGCCTGCTGACCGCATCGATCATCGTGCTGGCCAACTACGTCGAGTCCGATGTGTTGGTGATTACCATCCTGTGCATCGCCTATTTCGCCCAGGGCATGTCGGCGCTGGCCTGGATGATCGTCTCCGACATCGCGCCCAAGGGGTTGCTGGGCCTGAGCGGCGGCTTGTTCAACCTGTTCGCCAATGCCGCCGGCATCGTCACGCCGCTGACCATCGGCCTGATCGTCAGCGCCACCGGTTCGTTCGTCTGGGCGTTGGCCTTCGTATCGATGATCACCGCGCTGGGTGCGCTGTGCTACCTGTTCATGGTGCGCGACCTGCGTCGCCTGCCGGATATTCCTTCTGTTGATAATGGAGCAAGACAATGAGCCAATCCCTGCAAGGGCAAACTGCAATCGTCACCGGCGGCATGCGCGGCATTGGCCTGGCCATTGCCCAGCGCCTGCACCAGGCCGGGGCCCAGGTGGTGATCTGGGACCTGGCGGTCGAGGGTTGGAACACGGCGGAAAACGGCTTTGAGCCGGTGCTGCGCCAGGCGGTCGACGTGGCCTCGCTGGCCTCGGTGCAAGCGGCCTTTGCCCAGGCGCTGGAGCAGGTTGGGCAGGTTGAGATCCTGGTCAACAATGCCGGCATCAACGGCCCGGTGGTGGCGTCCTGGGAATACCCGCCCGAGGCCTGGGACAAGGTGATCGCCATCGACCTCAACGGCGTGTTCTATTGCTGCCGCACCGCCATCCCGCACATGCGCGAGCGCGGTTATGGGCGCATCGTCAACGTCGCCTCGATGGCCGGTAAGGACGGTGTGCAGTACATCTCGGCGTACTCCGCTGCCAAGGCTGGGGTCATTGCCTTCACCAAGGCCGCGGCCAAGGAGCTGGCCCAGGATGGCGTGCTGCTCAATTGCATCGCCCCGGCCATGGTCGAAACCCCACTGATGGCCGAAATGACTCCCGAGCACATTGCCGCCAGCAAGGCCAAGATCCCCATGGGGCGCTTCCTCAAGGCCGAGGAAATCGCCCATATGGTGACCTGGATCGCCGGCCCTGAGTGCAGCTTCACCACCGGCTTCGTGTTCGACCTCAGTGGTGGGAGGGCGACCTATTGAGGGCGCTGGGCGTTGCCCACCTCACCGCGCTGGACCTGGCGCCGGTCACGCTGGTGCGTGAGGCGGCGCGGGCGGGGTTCGGCGCAGTGGGGCTGCGCTTGCACCCGGTCATGCCCGGTGCCCAGGCCTACCCGCAGCCGGTGGGAAGCCCCGCTGCCCAGGAGCTGCAACGGGTGCTGGTAGGCGAGGGGGTGCGGGTGAGCGATATCGAATTCGTGTCGCTGACCCCGCACCTGCAGGTAGCCGAGTGCGAGGCGTTGTTGGCGGCAGGCGCGGAGCTTGGCGCGGACAGCCTTACGGTTTCTGGCGATGACCACGACTTCGCCAGGCTTTCGCAGACGTTCGCCTCACTGTGCGAGCTGGCCAGCGGCTATGGCCTGCGCGTGGACCTTGAGTTCATGCGCTGGCGCGCGGTTGCGAACCTGCAACAGGCGGTGGCCGTGGTGGCGGCGGCAGGGCAAGGCAATGCCGGGGTGCTGGTGGATGCGCTGCACCTGTTTCGTTCAGGTGGCGATGCGCAGGCGATTGCCCAGGTGCCGCCAACGTACCTGCGCGCGGTGCAGTTGTGCGATGCACCGCTGCTGGCGCCGCCTGAAGGGTTGATTATCCCGGAAGCCAGGGAAGGCCGGCTGCTGCCGGGCCAGGGGGAGTTGCCGTTGGTGGCGCTGCTTGATGCGCTGCCTGCCGATGTGGCGGTGAGTGTGGAAACGCCTTCAGCGTTGCTGGCCAGTGCTGATCGCCTACCCGCAGCCTATTGGGCCGCGTCTTCGTTTCTTTGATCGCCGGGCATTATTGCAGCAACATCCTGTAGGAGATAACCCAGCCCTAACCCTGGGCTGCCGATCAAGCGCCCATCTCCAGGCCAGCGCCACCCCCGGTAGGAGCGAGCGCAGCTCGCGATGGGGCGCGCAGCGGCCCCAGGGTTTCAGTCTCGCGGCTCATAGTGCTGGGGCTGCTTTGCAGCCCATCGCGAGCTGCGCTCGCTCCTACCGGGTCCCGTGGGAGCAGGCTTGTCGAGGCGTCGAACCGCCGCGAACACCGGCAAAGCCGGTGCCATGTTCCCAGCCCTGTAGGCGCGAACGGGCCGCTAGATCACCCGGGCATCGTGCAACGCCTCCAGCGCCTGGCTGCGTAAACGCGCCAGGCGCTCGTCCGTTCGCTCCCGTGGATACCCCAACCCCACCCGCAACGCCCGGCAAACGGTGCCAGGCCGGTTGCCGATCACCAGCACGCGGTCACTCAAGTAAAGCGCCTCGTCCACATCGTGGGTCACCACCAGCAAGGCGATGCCGTGCTTGCGGGCCAGGGCCAGCAACAGGTCCTGCAACTTGAAACGGGTGAAGGCGTCCACCGCACTGAACGGCTCGTCCAGCAACAGCAACTGCGGCTGGCCATACAGGCCGCGGGCGATGGCCACGCGCTGGGCCATACCGCCGGACAACGCCTTGGGCAGTGCCTCGGCGAAGCCGCCGAGGCCAACTTCCTCGATCAGCGCGGCGACCCGTGCGCGGTCGTAGCGCCGGTCTTCGCTAAAACCGATATTGTCGGCCACGTTCAGCCAGGGCATCAGCCTGGGTTCCTGGAAAATGAAACCAACCTGCTCGGGGCAGCGCTGGAGGCGCCCGGTGAAGTGCGTGTCCAACTGCGCGACCAGGCGCAGCAGGGTGCTTTTGCCACAGCCGCTGGGGCCGAGCAGGCTGACCACCTCGCCGGGTTGCAGTTGCAGGTCGATCGGCCCCAGTACCGGTGTATCACCGAAGGCCTTGGCCTGCACCTGCAGGTCAAGCAGCGGGGCGATGGGGGGGGTGCGCAAGGGTTGGTTCATCGGTTCAGGCCTTGGTGTCGGTGCCATCGAAAGTGTCACGCCAGGCCAGCCAGCGCCGCTCCAGGGTGGCCAGCAGGCCGTCGGTGAGCTTGCCGAGCAGCGCCAGCACGATGATCGCCGCCAGCACCAGGTCGGGCCGCGACGTTTCCCGGCCGTCGCTGAGCAGGTAGCCAAGGCCGCGCGTTGCAGCGATCAGTTCGGCGGCCACGAGGAACATCCAGCTCAGGCTCAGGGCGCTGCGCAGCCCGGTGAACACGCCGGGAATGGCCGCAGGTAGCAGCACCCGGCGGGCCAGGCGCAGGGGGCCGAAGCCGTACATGCGCGCCACCTCGACCAGCTTGCGGTCGATGTTGCGGATCGCCGCCACGCCATTGAGGTACACCGGGAAGAACGCGCCAATGGCGATCAGGGTGACCTTGGAGGTTTCGCCGATGCCCAGCCACAGCAGCAACAGCGGCACCCAGGCCAGGCTCGGGATCGCCCGCAAGCTGGCGAAGGTGGGCTCCAGCCAGGCTTCGGCCTCGCGGCTCAGCCCAACCCAGGCGGCAAACAGCAGGCCGAGCAGGGCGCCGATGGCAAAGCCGGCCAGCACCCGGGTCAGGCTGGCGCCGATGTGTTTCCACAGGGCGCCATCAGCCAGTTGCAGCAAGGTCTGGAACACCTCGGTGGGCGCGGGCATCTGGTAGGCGGCGATCCAGCCCAGGCGCACCACGGCTTCCAGCAACACGATCAGCGCCAGGGGCAGGGCCAGGCCCTTGAGCCGCCGTGGCCATTGGCGCGGCCTGCGTGCCGGCAGGGCGCTGGCGGTCATTCGGCACTGGCCTTGGCGAAGGAGGGGTCGATCAATTGGTCGATCACCTGGTTGACGTCGACACCCCGCTTGACCAGCTCCTCAGACACCAGGATCGGCGCGGCGGACTTCGACGCCGCCACATCCTCGGCACTCAACTGCGGCGTGCTCAGGTCGGTGCGCGACAGCTGCAGCTTGGCCACGTCCAGCGGCAGCTTGGATTCCTCGGCCAGCAACTTGGCGAATTCATCGGGGTGGGCGATGGCCCAGTGGCGGGCCTTTTCATAGGCCTTGATGACCGTGGCGATGGTTTGCGGGTGCTGCTTGGCAAAGGTTTCAGTCACGCTGACCACGCCGTAGCTGTTGAACGCCTTGTTGCGGTACAGCAGGCGCGAGCCGGCCTGCAGTTCGCTGGCGGCCATGTGCGGGTCCAGCCCGGCCCAGGCGTCCACATCGCCTTTTTCCAGCGCCGTGCGTCCATCTGGGTGCTGCAAGTGCAACAGTTCCACGTCGTTCTTGCTCAGGCCGGCCTGCTCCAGCGCGCGCAGGGTGAACAGGTAAGGGTCGGTGCCTTTGGTGGCGGCGATTTTTTTGCCCTTGAGGTCGGCCAGGGTGTTCAGCGCCGAGCCCTTGGCCACCACCAGCGCCGTCCATTCGGCGCGGCTGTAGACGTACACCGACTTGATCGGGCTGCCGTTGGCGCGGGCCAGCACGGCCGAGAGACTGGCCGATGAGCCGAAGTCGGCGCCGCCGCTGTTGAGGTATTCCAGCGAACGGTTGCTGCCCTGGCTGAACACCCAGCTGACCTTGGATTCAGGCAAGGCCTGCTCCAGCCAGCCGAAGTGCTTGAGCACCAGGCTGACGGGTGAGTAGTAGGCGTAGTCCAGGCGCACTTCCTTGGGGGCGGTTTCGGCGTGGGCCAGCGAGGTGAAGGCCAGGGCGAGCAGGCCGGTGGTGAGTGTGGTCAGGCGCATTGCAGGGTCCAGTCGAATGAGGGGATGACCCTTCGATTGCAGGTGGCATGCCATTTCGCCAGCTTGCGCACCGTCGGTTGGCGCGAGCCCCGTGGGTGCGGGCCTTGCGGCAACGGCGCCATTACCCGGGCGTGCGTCAACCAGTGCCAAGGAGGCGGGTGGATGCTGTAGGGTTTGCGCACAGTCTGTTGGTCGGCTGTTGCCTGGCGGGCAGCAGCCGAATGGCGCACGGCACTAGGGCGGCGGCCTTGATTGTGGTATACAAGGCTCCATACCCACGCCATTTTTGCCTGGCACCTGGATGCGTTCAGGCGTGGCGGGTTTTTCCCTGCACCTGCTCCTTTTACCGTGAAACGGAGATTCGAAGATGACCGCCACCGACCGTCTGAGCCTGCTGCAGTACGAGCACCTGGGCCTGGACGATGTTGCCGCCGCCGAGTTCAAGATTGCCCTCGAAGCGCTGCGCAAACTGGCTCTGGAAGACCGCTATGAACACCCGGCGGCCTTGCACCTGGGCGATATCGCCGACAGCGAGAACCGCCAGCAACTGGCCGAAACCAAGGGCTGGGGCATTGGCTTCCTGCAGGGGCTGACCTGCGCCAAGGCACTCACGCCCGACCAACTGGAGGCCCTGCGCCAGGTCTTCCAGGGGGCGGCAGAGCGCGCCATCAAGCGGATGTGCCGGTGAGCTGAGGCTGCCCGCCGCCCGCCGCCCGCTGCCGGTTTGCCAAGGCCGGGGCCGACCTTCCAGCGTCGCGCCCCGGCCTTCGTGTTTCCGGCGCCCAGGGCCGCAGCAGATGAAAAACCTGGCGGCTGGCCGATCCTGGTCCAGACTGTTCAATGCACGCGGCTACCGCTGCCGCTGATAGCAATGGATTGTGAGGGGTGTAGATGATCGAGCGCTGTCGTTGCCGGTCCCTGCTGTCGCTCTTGCTGATGCTGCTGCCGAGCCTGGCGCTGGCGGATGAGGCGTGCCGTCAGCTGACGGCGACCGGTAACCCCGAGTACCCCCCGTACCTGTGGCGCGACCCGCAGAACCCCCAGCAGCTGATCGGCGCCAACGCCGATTTGCTCAAGCAGGTGGGCGCAGCGCTGGGCGTGGAGGTGACGGTGGTCTACGCCGGGCCCTGGTCGCGGGCCCAGGAGGAAGTGCGCACCGGCCGTATCGACCTGATGGCGGGCTACTTCATGACCCAGGAACGCCAACAGCAGATGGATTTCGTCAGCCCGCCGTTCCTGCACACCCCAAGTGTGGTCTGGGTGCGTGAGGATGCGCCCTTCGCCTACCACGGCTGGGCAGACCTCAAGGGGCACACCGGCGGCACCCTGGTGAGCAATAGCCATGGCCAACAGTTCGATGACTTCGCCAGGGCCCACCTGCGGCTCGAAGCGGTGCCAAGCGCCAAGCAGGCGTTCGAAAAACTGCTGCTCAAGCGCAATGACTATGTGATCTACGAGCAGTACCCAGGCATGGCCCTGGCGCGCACCCAGGGTTGGGAGCCGCAATTGAAGGTGCTCGACCCGCCGGTGTCCAGCGAGGGCCTGTACCTGGCGCTGTCCCATGGATCGCCGTGCAACCAGCCGGCCCTGCGCGAGCAGTTGGCGAACAAGATGAAGGAACTGGTGGCCGGCCCGCTACCGGAGCAGCTGGTGAAGAATAACCTGGAGCGCTGGAAGCAGCAGCATGCAAGCGCGCAACCTTGAGCCGCGACTGTCAGCTTGCCGCCTGTGGCTGCTCCAGCGCGCGCTTGGCTTTGCTGACATTCACCTCTCCCGGCAAGGCGACGCCGTTCTTCACCGCCAACATTTCCGCCATCACGCTGACGGCGATTTCCGCCGGGGTCTTGCTGCCGATATAGATGCCGATCGGGCCATGCAAGCGCTGCAGGGAGGCCTCGCTTTCGCCGAAGTGCACCCGTAGCCGCTCGCGGCGTAACTGGCTGTTGCGCCGTGAACCGATGACGCCGATGTAGAACGCCGGGCTGTGCAGGGCTTCGAGCAGCGCCAGGTCGTCCAGCTTGGGGTCGTGGCTCAGGCCGATCACAGCGCTGCGCACATCGGGGGCGAAGGCGCGCACGCCATCGTCCGGCATGGCAACGAGCTTCTCCACCCCCGCGACGTTCCAGGCGCCCATGTACTCGGGCCGGGGGTCGCACACCGCCACCTTGAAACCGTTGAACAGGGCCATGCTGGCCAGGTATTCGGCGAGCACGCCAGCGCCGATCAGCAACAGCCGATAACCAGGGCCCAGGGGGTTGCGCAGGTGGCTGCCGTCGAAAACGAACGGTGCGGGGGCGAGGGTGGCAGTGAGGGTTGCCTGGCCGCTGGCCAGGTGCAGTTCGCGTTGCACCAGCTTGCCAGCATCCAGCAGCGCCAGCAGCTGCACCAGGCTGGCCAGGGCCGGGGTGAATTCCAGCACCAGCTCCAGGGTGCCCCCGCAGGGCAGGCCAAAGCGGTGCGCTTCGTCGGCGCTGACGCCGTAACGCGCCAGCTGCGGCAGGCCTTGCGGCATGCCGCTGCCCTGGTAGGCAGTGGTGTAGCGGTGGATCAGGTCGTCCTCGATGCAGCCGCCGGAAACGCTGCCGATCACCCGGCCATCGCCGCGCAGGGCCATCATCGAGCCCACCGGGCGCGGTGATGAGCCCCAGGTACGGGTCACGGTGGCCAGCATGACGCGCTCTCCAGCCTGGAGCCAGTCGTGGGCGGTGCGCAGTACCAACAGGTCGATGCTTTCCATGGAAAGTCCTTGGTCACGTTTTTACCCGTGCCGACCTCTCCCTTGTAGGAGCGGGCTTGCCCCGCGAAGAGGCCAGCACAGGCGACACCACTCAACGCATGTGCAAGATGATCGGGCTGCTGCTGGCCGGGTCGGTGCGTGCCCGCAACGCGCCAACTGCCTGCGCATCCACCGCACCGCCATGGTTACCCCAAGTGCTGCGCACAAAACTCAGCACGTCGGCTATTTCCTGGTCGCTCAACTGCTCACGGAACGCTGGCATGCGGTAGGCATCCGGTATGCCCGCCGCAACGATGCGTTGCGATCCGTTGAGGGTGATGTTGACCGCCGAGGCGTGCTCAGCGGCCAGGGCCGAGGTCGCCCCCGCCAACGGCGGCATCCATTCGCGCTGGCCCTTGCCGTCCAGGCCATGGCACGAGGCGCAGCGGTTGACGTACACCTGCGCCCCGGCGCTGCCCAGGCGGGCGGTGGCGAAGGCGCTCTGGTACTGCCAGGGTGGGCCGTCGCGCTGCGGGTCGCCGGGCAGCGACTTGAGGTAACGGGCGATTGCCTTGAGGTCGTCGTCGGCCATGAACTGGGTGGAGTTGTTGAACGCCTCGGTCATCGACCCGTACACCACGGCGTGCTGGTTGCGCCCGGTCTTGAGGAAGCTGACGATGTCCGCCTCGTTCCAGCGGCCTAGGCCGGTGTTGGGGTCGCTGCGCAGGCTGGGCGCGTACCAGCCATCGAGCAAGGCGCCCGCCAGGAACGGCGCCCCGGCTTCGTCCAGGGCTTTTTCGTTGAACGCCAGGCCGCGCGGGGTATGGCAGCTGCCGCAGTGGCCCGGGCCCTGGACGATATAGGCGCCGCGGTTCCACAGTGGGTCTTGCCCGGGCTTGCTGGCGTAAGGGCTGTCGGCGGCGAACAGGCCGTTCCACAGGGCGATGGGCCAGCGCAGGTTCAGCGGCCAGGGAATGTCGCTCTTGAGGTTCGCTTGCTGCACCGGCTGCACACCTTTCATGAAAAAGGCATACAAGGCGCGCACATCGTCATCGCTGAGCTTGGCGTAGGACGGGTAGGGCATGGCCGGGTACAGCCGCCGGCCACCGGGCGCGACGCCGTGGCGTACGGCACGGTCGAAGTTGGCGAGGCTGTAGCGGCCAATGCCGGTGTCGCGGTCGGGGGTGATGTTGGTGGCATGGATCGCGCCCAGTGGCGTGGCCATTTCCAGCCCACCGGCGAACGGCTTGGCATCGGGCAGGCTGTGGCAGGCCACGCAGTCGCTCAGCCGCGCCACGTATTCGCCGCGGCTGACCAGCTCCGGGTCCAGGCGCACGTCCGGCTCCACGGAAAACGGCGTGGCCGGTTCCCGGGTGACGTACCAGGCCAGTACCCCGGCCGCGACCAGGCATGGCAGGGTCAGCCAGCCAAGGGTCCTTGCAATACGACGCTGGGTCATGGGGATATCCCTGTCAGCTGAAGGTGTGGCGGCTCATGGGCAGGCTACGCACGCGCTGGCCGGTCAGTTGCGCCACCGCATTGGCCACGGCAGGCGCCACTGCCGGCAGCGGCGGTTCGCCAATGCCGCCCATCTTCGCCCCGCTTTCGACGATGCGCACATGCACCCGGGCCATGCGCGAGGGCGGCAGAATCGGGTACAGGTCGTAATTGCGTGCGCGTGGCTTGCCGTCGATGATCACCGCCTCTTCCACCAGGGTTTGCGACAGGCCCAGGGCCACGGCGCCGTTCACCTGATGTTCGATGATCGCCGGGTTGACGATGCTGCCGGGGTCGATGGCCTCCCAGATGTCGTGCACCTTCACCTGGCCATTTTCGATCGACACCTCAGCAATGGCCGCCGCTTGCGAACCAAACGGCGAGGCCATGGCGATGCCACGGGCGCGCCGGGTGCCGTCCTCGGCGGTGAACGGCCCGCGTTTCCAGCCACCGGCCAGGTCAGCCACTGCGTGCAGCAGGTTGGTCAACCGCGCGTTGCCCTGCAGCAGGTGCAGGCGCAATTCGAAGGGGTCCTTGCCGCCTTTGTCGGCCAGCTCGTCGAGGAACGATTCATAGAAGAAGTCGTTCAGCGAGTTACCCACCGAACGCCAGTAGCCGAGCATGGCCGGGCCCTTGACGTAAATTTGCGCGGTGCGCTTGTTGGGGATGTTGTAAGCCTTGCCCGATAAACCCTCGACGGCAGTCGGGTCCACCTTGTCGCCTTGCTTGCCGGCCAGGGCCTCGGTCGGCCCTTCCGTGGCGCTTACGGCCTCGATGGCCACCGGCAGGCCGTCGGCGTCGAGCCCTGCACGGAACTTGACCACCGCCACCGGGCGCAGCACATCGCGCAGGAATTCCTCTTCACGGCTCCAGATCAGCTTCACCGGGCGGCCCACCGCCTTGGCCAGGGCGATGGCCTGGGGGTAGGGGTTGGCCGAGTCGTAGAGGAAGTGCCGGCCAAAGAAACCGCCCAGCAGGGGTGAATGCAGGGTGACCTGCTCGATGGCCAGGCCGGTGCGCTTGGCAATGTCGTCGCGGAACATGTCTGGCGCCTGGTTGGGCAGCCATACCTCCAGTGTGCCATCGGGGTTGAAGCGGGCGAGGGCGGACGGCGGCTCCAGCTGGGCGTGGTTGAGGTACTGGTTGTGGTAGCTGGCCTCGACCCGGGTCTTGGCGTTGGCCAGGGCAGTGGCGATATCGCCTTCGTTTTCCTCATCGCGCGAAGGCCCTTCAACCTTGGCCAGGTGTTCGCGCCACCCATCGCTGGAAAAGTCTGCCGGCATTGCCCTTAGCGGGGTGCCTGCTGGCGCTTCCTGCCAGTCGACCTGGATGGCCTCGACCGCGCGCTTGGCATGCCACCAGCGCTGCGCGACCACCGCCACGGCGCCGGGCAGCTGATGCACCGAGTGCACCCCCGGCATGGCCTTGACCTGGTCTTCGTTGCGCAGGCTGGCAACCGTCATGCCCAGGCGCGGGGCATGCTGAACGGCGGCATGGAGCATGCCGTCGACCTTGATGTCGATGCAGTACACGGCCCTGCCGGTGGACTTGTCGTAAGCGTCCAGGCGCCGCACCGGCTTGCCGATCCAGCGGAACTGGCTGGGGTCGCGCAGCTTGATGCTGGCCGGGTCCGGCACCGGCAGGTCCATGGCGCGGCCGGCCAGTTCGCCATAGGCCAGCGAGCGGCCCGAGGCGCCATGCAGCACCTTGCCAGGTTCGGTACTTAGTTCGGCGAGCGGCACGCCCCACTGCTCGGCGGCTGCCTGCAGCAGCATGGCCCGGGCCAGGGCGCCCAGGCGGCGCATGGTCGGGTAGCTCATGCGCACCGACATGCTGCCGCCGGTGATGCGCATGCCATTCTCCATCACCACGTAGGCTTCACCGGGCGGGGCGCTGTCGACCACGAACTGGGCCGGGTCGACGTCCAGCTCCTCGCCAACGATCTGCGCCATGGCGGTGAACGGGCCTTGGCCACCCTCCATGAATGGGCTGAGCAGGCGTACCGTGCCGTCCGGGCGTATTTCCAGGAAGGCCGGCACCTGGGTGCCGCGTTCCACCGTGGCGGTGGCGGCTGCCTGCACCCGGGACGCCCCCAGCGGCAGGCCGAAGCCCAGCACCAGGGCGCCCGCAGCGGTGCCGACCAGGAAGCGCCGGCGCGACAGGTTGACGGTTTCACCGCGCTGCAGCCTGAGCAGTTCGGCGGGGGTATCGACGGGCGTGTTCATCAGGCCTGCTCCCCTTGTGCCAGTGCGTGCACGGCGGCATGGATGGCGTTGTAGGTGCCACAGCGGCACAGGTTGACCATCGCCGCGCTGATCTGCTCGTCGCTGGGCTTGGGGGTGTGCTTGAGCAGCGCCGTGGCCGCCATCACCTGGCCAGACTGGCAATAGCCGCACTGCGCCACCTGGTGTTCCACCCAGGCCGCCACCACGCGCTTGCCGACCGCGTCGGCCTCGACCGCCTCGATGGTGGTCACATCGCGCCCGACCACGCCGGCCACCGGGGTGACGCAGGCGCGCACCACATTGCCGTCCACCAGTACCGAGCAGGCGCCGCACTGGGCCAGGCCGCAGCCATACTTGGTGCCGGTCATGCCCAGGTCGTCACGCAGTACCCACAGCAGGGGCGTGTCGGCCTCGGCGTCGACCTGGTAGGTCTTCTGGTTGATTCGAAGTTCCATGGCTCACCTGCTGATCATCGGTTGAAGGCGTTTGCTGTCTGCAGGGGAATACGTTGTTCCCCAATGCAGAAACGCTAGCACAGGGGCTTGCGCCGAAGATGAGGGCCGACCGCAGGTGCGCAGGATCAGGCAAGCAATTCGGTGGAATGCGCAAAGGGTGAGGGCGGGGAGGACTTCCAGGCGGAAAACCCGGATAATGCCGACCAATTTCGTTTTGCACGCTTAAATCACGGTAATTCCCGCATGGAAATCAAGGTCAATTTTCTCGACAACCTTCGTCTTGAAGCCAAGTTCGACGACTTCACGGTGATCGCCGACCAGCCGATCCGCTACAAGGGCGACGGTTCGGCCCCGGGCCCGTTCGACTATTTCCTGGCCTCGTCGGCCCTGTGCGCGGCGTATTTCGTCAAGCTGTACTGCCAGACCCGCGATATCCCCACCGAGAATATCCGCCTGTCGCAGAACAACATCGTCGACCCGGAGAACCGCTACAACCAGATCTTCAAGATCCAGGTCGAGCTGCCCGAGGACATCTCCGAGAAGGACCGCCAGGGCATCCTGCGCTCGATCGACCGCTGCACCGTGAAAAAGGTGGTGCAGACCGGCCCCGAGTTCATCATCGAGGAAGTCGACAACCTCGACGCCGATGCCCAGGGCTTGCTGATGCCGGTGGCCGACACCACCACCTACATTCCTGGCAAGGACCTGCCGCTGGAGCAGACCATCGCCAACATGTCGGCCATTCTCGCGGGCCTGGGCATGAAGATCGAAATCGCTTCGTGGCGCAACATCGTGCCCAACGTGTGGTCGCTGCACGTGCGCGATGCCCAGTCGCCGATGTGCTTCACCAACGGCAAGGGCGCCACTAAGGAGGCTGCGTTGGCCTCGGCGCTGGGCGAGTTCATCGAGCGGCTGAACTGCAACTTCTTCTACAACGACCAGTTCTGGGGCGAAGACATCGCCAATGCGCCGTTCGTGCACTACCCGAACGAGCAGTGGTTCAAGCCAGGCCCCAAGGATGCGCTGCCGGAAGAAATCCTCGACGAACACTGCCTGGAAATCTACAACCCCGACGGCGAACTGCGTGGCTCGCACCTGTACGACACCAACTCGGGCAACACCGCCCGCGGCATCTGCTCGCTGCCGTTCGTGCGCCAGTCGGATGAACAGGTGGTGTACTTCCCGTCCAACCTGATCGAAAACCTGTTCCTGAGCAACGGCATGAGCGCTGGCAACACCCTGGCCGAAGCCCAGGTGCAGTGCCTGTCGGAAATCTTCGAGCGGGCGGTGAAACGCGAAATTCTGGAAGGCGAACTGGCCCTGCCGGACGTGCCGCACGCGGTGTTGGCCAAGTACCCGGGCATTCTCGCCGGCATCCAGGGCCTGGAAGAGCAGGGCTTCCCGGTGCTGGTCAAGGACGCTTCGCTGGGCGGTGAATTCCCGGTGATGTGCGTGACCTTGATGAACCCGCGTACCGGCGGCGTGTTCGCCTCGTTCGGCGCCCACCCAAGCCTGGAGGTGGCGCTGGAGCGCAGCCTCACCGAACTGCTCCAGGGCCGCAGCTTCGAGGGCTTGAACGACCTGCCGCAGCCAACCTTCGAAAGCCATGCGCTGACCGAGCCGAACAACTTCGTCGAGCACTTCATCGACTCCAGTGGCGTGGTGTCGTGGCGTTTCTTCAGCGCCAAGGCCGACTTCGACTTCGTCGAGTGGGATTTCTCCGGCCATGGCGAAGACTCCAACGCCCAGGAAGCCGCTACCCTGTTCGGCATCCTCGAAGGCCTGGGCAAGGAAGTGTACATGGCCGTGTACGACAACCTTGGCGCCACTGCCTGCCGGATTCTGGTGCCGGGGTACTCGGAAATCTACCCGGTCGAGGACCTGATCTGGGACAACACCAACCGTGCCCTGGGCTTCCGTGCCGATATCCTCAACCTGCACAGCCTCGACGACCGCGCCCTGCGCGCGCTGCGCCGGCGCCTGGAAAACTGCGAGGTGGACGACTACACCACCATCACCACGTTGATTGGCGTTGAGTTCGACGACAACACGGTGTGGGGGCAGTTGACCATCCTGGAGCTCAAACTGCTGATCTGCCTGGCGCTCAAGCGCTTCGAAGACGCCAAGGAACTGGTCGAGGCGTTCCTGCAGTTCAACGACAACACCGTAGAGCGCGGCCTGTTCTACCAGGCGTTGAACGTGGCGCTGGAAGTGCAGCTGGACGATGAGCTGGAGATGCAGGACTACGAGGTGAACTTCCGTCGCATGTTCGGCAACCCACGGATGGATGCGGTGTTGGGCTCGCTTGATGGCAGCGTGCGCTTCCACGGGTTGACCCCAACCAGCATGAAGCTCGAAGGGCTGGACCGTCACCTGCGCCTGATCGAAAGCTACAAGAAGCTGCACGCAGCGCGGGCCAAGTTCGCCTGACCCGGCGCCGCTTCGCGAGCTTCGCTCGCTCCTACCAGGCTTGCACAGGCCCCTCGTAGGAGCGAGCAAAGCTCGCGATGAGGCCCACCTGAGTCACCGCGAATGCTTGCACCTGGCCAACACCACCTGGCAGGTATCCGGCGTGCCGCCCGACCGCCCGGCATAACGAATGCAGTTGCTGAGCGACTTTTGCTGCGCACTGCCCAGGCTGTCGCCCCAGGCCAGGCCGCCTTCACCCTGGGTGGGCACGGCCTTGGCGTAGCAGTTGGAGCCAGCTGCCGCATAGTTAGCCTTGCCGTGCTTGCTCGAACAGCCGGCATTGAGCACCAGGCTCAAGGCCAGCAGGGCTTGCGCTGCCCGGTAGGCGCACTGGCGGGCGTGACAGGTGTTCATGGTAGCCCTCGTTACGGTACGCGAAGTTTTTCAGGATATTTCTATCAAGCCAAGCGGTGAACTAACCGAAGGTCAAGGCGATCCCTTCTTAAGCGCACCCCGCGCATGCCTGACGGATCGGGCCTGCATGCCAGTCCGTCTGCCCCAGGTCACTGACTGATAAGGAGGCGCCGTGACCGCTACCGAGCAAACCCTCTACCGCTGCACGCCCAGCCCGCTGCATGGCATTTTGCTGGCCGGCACGGTCCCGCTGTTTCTTGGCGCCTTGCTAAGCGACATTGCCTACTTCAAAAGCTACCAGATCCAGTGGAGCAACTTCGCCGCCTGGCTGATCGCCGGTGGCTTGCTGTTCTGCGGGCTGGCGTTGCTGTTCGCCCTGGCCAACCTGGTGCGTGCCCAGCACAAGGCGGGCCGCCCAACCCTGTACTTCCTGCTGTTGCTGGTGACCTGGGTGCTGGGGCTGATCAATGCATTCGAACACGCCAAGGATGCCTGGGCGGTGATGCCAACGGGCCTGGTGCTGTCGCTGGTGGTGACCGTACTCGCCTGCGTGGCCGCCTGGTTGGGCATGAGCAACCTGCGCGCGGGAGGTAAAGCATGAAAACCGTGCATGGCATGTCGCTGTTGAGCCTGGCACTGCTGCTGGCCGCCTGTGGCGGTGATGGCGAACCCACCCAGGCGCTGGGGCCAGACCCGAAACTGCCGGCCCCCGAGCGGGGCTTGCTGCCGAGCATGAAGATCGCCAAGCCGGCCCAGTGGGGCGAGCAAAAGCCGACGGTGCCCGAGGGCTACAGCATCACCGCCATCGCCACTGGCCTGAAAATCCCGCGCCAGAGCCTGGTGCTGCCCAATGGCGATATCCTGGTGGCCGAAGGCCGTGGCGGCAATGCCGCCAAGCTCAAGCCCAAGGATGTGATCGCCAGCCAGATCAAGGCCAAGGGCAACACCCAGGTCAAAGGTGGCAACCGCCTGACCTTGCTGCGCGATGCCGATGGTGACGGTGTTTATGAAATGCAGACCGTATTCGCCGACAACCTCAATGCGCCCTACGGCCTGGCCTATGCCGACGGCAAGTTGTACGTGGCCAACCAGGATGCCCTGGTGCGTTTCGACTACCGCGACGGCCAAACCAAGGCCGATGGCCCACCGGTAACGGTCACCGACCTGCCGGGCGCGATCAACCACCATTGGACCAAGGCGCTGACCATCAGCCCCGACGGGCGTTACCTCTACGTAGGCATTGGCTCCAACAGCAATATCACCGAGCGCGGCATGGAGGCTGAAGTGGACCGTGCCATGGTTTGGCAGGTCGATGCCCAGACCGGCGCGCACCGGCCCTATGCCACCGGCTTGCGCAACCCGACCGCGCTGGCGATCCAGCCACACACCGGGCAGCTGTGGACCGTGGTCAACGAGCGGGACGAGCTGGGCCCGGATTTGGTGCCGGACTACCTGACCTCGGTGCGCGAGGGCGGCTTCTATGGCTGGCCCTATAGCTACTGGGGCCAGAACGTCGATGAGCGGGTCAAGCCACAGGCGCCGGACAAGGTAGCTGCCGCGATCAAGCCCGACTACAGCCTGGGCTCGCACGTGGCAGCGCTGGGCGTCGACTTCTCCATCGCGCAAATGGGCGAGCGTTTCGCCGAAGGTGTGTTCATCGGTGAGCATGGCAGCTGGAACCGGCCGAACCCGGTGGGCTACAAGGTGATCTTCGTGCCGTTCAGTGGCGGAAAGCCTGCGGGCGAACCGATCGACTTCGCCACCGGCTTTCGCGGCAAGGACGGCAAGACCCGCGGCCGGCCGGTGGGGGTGACGGTGGACCCGCGCGGCGCGCTCATCATTGCCGACGACCTGGCTAACACGGTGTGGCGGGTAACGCGCAACTAAGGGGCGCTGCCGCCCTGGCCGCCACCCCTGTGCAGGCGGCCAGGGCGGGCCTTGGTTGGGCCTTGCGCTTCATGACGCCAATGGATGCAACTCGCGGAACACCCGCGCTTCGGCCACCAGCCAATCGTGCACCGCCCGGGCCCCGGGCTGGCTCAGGCCTCCCGGCGGGTAGTGCACCACGTAACGCTTATGGTTGGCGATCGGCACGCCGAACGGCACGATCAGGGCGCCGCGCTCCAGCTCGTCATTGAGCAAGGTGCGCCGGGCGATGGCCACGCCGACCCCGGCAATGGCCGCCTCGATGGTCAGGTGGTTGCGGTTGAAAGTATGCCCGCGGCGCACATCCAGCCCCGTTGCGCCGATACCTTCCAGGTAGAACTCCCATTCGGCGTATTCCGAACTGCCGCGCCAGGCGGTGATGTCGTGCAACAGCGGGTAGTGCTGCAAGTCGGCTGGCCCATGCAGCGGCGGGCGCCCGCGCAGCAGGGCGGGTGAGCACACCGGGAAGATCTGCTCGTCCAGCAGCGGCGTTGAAAGCATGCCGGGGTAGCTGCCGTCGTTCAGGTCGATGGCCAGGTCGAAGTCGCCTGGGTGCAGGGCCTGGGCGCTGTCCTCGGCCACCAGGCGCAGCTCGATGTCCGGGTAGCGCTGCTGAAAGCGCGGCAGGCGCGGTGTCAGCCACTTGGCCAGGAACGAAGGGATCGAGCGCAGGCGCAGGGTGCCGCGGATTTCCCCGGCGTCCAGGCGCAGCAATTCCGCTTCGATGCTGCCATAGGCCTCGGCCACTGTCTGCGCCAGGCGCTGGCCCTCGGCACTCAGCTCCACCCCGCGCGCCCGGCGCAGGAACAGTTTGTAGCCCAGGCGCTCTTCGAGCTGGCGCATCTGTTGGCTGACGGCGCCGGGGGTGATGTGCAGCTCTTCGGCGCAGCGGGTGAACGACAAGTGCCGTGCTGCGCAGGCGAATACATGCAGCCAGACGAACATCTGGCCATTGAGTTGTCGTCTCATCGTTTAGTTTCGCTAAAGCCTTGCTTAGGAAGTTTCGTTGGTCATTGGCGGGCTAGGGCGTCAGTATCGCGCAATATCGCAGTACCGTTCAATTTCTTCAGATCAGCGTGCGACTGCTACCCGGGTCGTCACGTTCAGGCATTAGTATGGCTATCAGTGTTTTCGACCTTTTCAAAATTGGCATCGGCCCGTCCAGCTCCCATACCGTAGGCCCGATGCGGGCGGCGGCCACCTTTGCCCAGGCGCTGCGCGAGCGCGGCCTGTTGGCCCAGGTGAGCCGGGTAGAGGTGCGCCTTTATGGTTCGCTGTCGGCCACCGGGGTTGGCCACGCCACCGACCGGGCCTGCCTGCTCGGCCTGATGGGCCAGTGGCCAGACCGCATCGACCCGGCCACCATCGAGCCGCGCATTCGCCAACTGATGGAAGAGCAGTGCCTGATGCTCGATGGCAGCCAGCCATTACCCTTCCAGTACGCCCGCGACATGCTGCTGCTGGACGAAAGCCTGCCGTACCACCCCAATGCCATGTGCCTGGAAGCCTTCGGCGCGCAGGGCAGCCTGTTCAGCCAGACCTACTACTCCATTGGCGGCGGCTTCATCGTCGAACAGGCCGAGATCGACGCGCCTGAAGCCCAGGTGAATGCCGTCAGCCTGCCTTATGAATTTTCCAGCGGCGCCGAGTTGCTGGCCCTGTGCAAGGCCAACGGGCTGAGTGTGGCCCAGTTGATGATGGCCAACGAACGCGCCTGGCGCCCCGAAGCCGAAGTGCGCGAGGGGCTGCTGCGTATCTGGGCAGCCATGCGTGACTGCGTCAACAATGGCCTGCGCAATGAGGGCGTGCTGCCCGGTGGGCTCAACGTCAAGCGCCGCGCCGCACGCCTGCACCGTAGCCTGCAGGAGATCGGCAAGCCCAACGTGATCGGCTCGACCCTGAGCGCCATGGAGTGGGTGAACCTGTTCGCCCTGGCGGTGAATGAAGAAAACGCCGCCGGCGGGCGCATGGTCACCGCCCCCACCAACGGTGCGGCGGGCATCATCCCGGCGGTGCTGCACTACTACATGAAGTTCAACCCCACTGCCTGCGACGACGATGTGGTGGCGTTCCTGCTGGCCGCAGCGGCGGTTGGCATCCTGTGCAAGAAGAATGCTTCGATTTCCGGGGCCGAAGTGGGGTGCCAGGGGGAGGTGGGGTCGGCCTGCTCCATGGCCGCGGCGGGCCTGGCCGAAGTGCTGGGTGCCACCCCCGCACAGCTGGAGAACGCCGCCGAAATCGCCCTGGAACATAACCTGGGGCTGACCTGTGACCCGGTTGGCGGCCTGGTGCAGGTGCCGTGCATCGAGCGTAACGCCATTGCAGCGGTCAAAGCGATCAACGCTGTGCAGATGGCCCTGCGCGGTGATGGCGAGCATTTCATTTCGCTCGACCGGGTAATCCGCACCATGCGCGACACCGGCGCCGACATGCATGCCAACTACAAGGAAACCTCGCGCGGTGGCCTGGCGGTAGCCTTCGTCGAGTGTTGAGCGGTGCCCGCCGGCAAGGCTTGCCGGCGGGCGCTGCCGGTTATTCCCCGTGCAGCTGGCTGATTGCAGCTTTCAGGCGCTGGGCAATCTGCGGCCGGTCCTGGTGGGTGACATCAGGCGCCTTGCGCACACGGCCATGCTGGTCGAGCCAGTGCCCGCCGCTGAAGTAGCGGTAGCTGGCTGAACCGTTGCTCCAGTCGGTTTCCAACAGCCCGTGCAGGTGGAAGGTCTGGGCGATCTGGCTCAGCGGGCCGCTGGGGCTGCCGTCCAGGCTCAGCACGATCGAGGGCGCGCCCGCCGGGGCGAACTGCAGTTCGCTGTAGTCTCCCCAAACGTTGGCGTGGAAGATCTGCAGCGGGTGGGTAGCCTGCGAGGCGCGTGCCTTGCCGGAAACCTTCTTGGTCACGGTGTTGACCAGCAGGTCGAGGGTCAGGGTTGGGGCGCCGAGCAAGCCGTTGCTGACGTTCAGGCGGGTATGAAACAGTCCGATGGCCATGGTGTGCTCCTTGCCTGCTCAGGCTTTCTTGGCGGTTTTGGTGGCCGCGCTCTTGGTTGACGAAAGGGCCTGGTCGAGGCCGACGCTAGCCAGTTGCTTGAGTTGCGCAACATCGCCGCTGGCGATCAGTGCCTCCAGGGTGGCGCTGTGCAGCTCGGTTTGCAGGTCGACATTGGCCAGGGGCTGGATGCGCTGGTTGTCCAGCGTCACCGGCACGTTCTCCACGCTCACCCAACGTTGCCCGTTGTAGTACTCGTAGTTGGCCACGCCCTGTTGCCAGTTCTGGTCGAGCAGAGCGTGCAGTTTGAACAGCACCGGCGAATTGGCGTGTGGCCCGCCCTGGTTACCTTGGGCGGTAATCAGGATCTTGCCTTGGCTCGGTGGCAGAACCGTGAGGTAGCTGTAGCTGCCCCAGGTGTCCAGGTGCAGGTCCAGCGGTGGGTTGGTGGCCTGGGTGAGCAGGGCTGCGCCATTGATGCTGCGGTCGGGGGTATACACCAGCAGGTCCAGTTGCAGGCGCGGGGCGCCTGGCTGGTTGGTGCCGATCAGGTAGGCCACCGGGAACAGGCCTACCGTAGGTGCGAGCAGTGAATCAGACATGATTGCCTCCATTGCATTCGATGAATGAGAAACCGGTACACAGCTGCGATGGCGGGCGGCGAATACGAGGAAGAAGAGGGAGTCGGGCGAGGGTGTTGGTGTGCCCGGAACGCGCGGCTGTTGGCAGCCTGCTTGTGCAGCCATCCCTGGTCTGCGGTGCCACCTGCCTGGCAGCCCGCTTGATTAAAGCAGGCCCTTCAGGCAGTGATGGCATTTTTGCATTATCTCCGACAAGTGGCAGGGCAGGCCGTCACTTGGGCTTGCGCTTGAGCGCTTCGAAACTGGCGCGCATGTCCCTGGCCCAGCCGTCGAGCACGGGCTTGACGTCATCCAGGGTCAGTTGCTGCGTGTTGTTTTCCAGTGGTCTGCCGGCGCCCTTGCGTACCACCTGGGCCAGTACCTGTTGGCTACCACCGTCGAGAAATGCCGCCTCCACGCCCACGTCCACGTCCTGGTCGCGGCCACCGGTGGCGGTGTTGACGCCAGCGGCGATCAGCGCAATCGGAATCACTTCGTAGGGCTTGAGCCCTTCATTGTGGGTGGACACCGCCGTGATGGCCGGGCGCACCACAATCGTTCCAGGGCCTGGGGCCTTTGCCAGCGTCAGCACACTGCCCATTTCCCGGCGCAGGGCTTCATTGAAATAGCGGGTGATCTGCTGCAGCGTCTGCGCCGAGATGACGGCGGTTGGTTGCGGCTTGGGGTAGAACTGGCTGGGTTCGATGTACACCTGGCTGTACTGCTCGGGCTTGATCCCCGGCTCGACCCAGCGCATCACCGGCGCGCCCGACGGGCTTTTCGCCGCCTGCAGGCGGCTGTAGTCCTTGAGGAAACCCGAGTAATCCTTGGGGTCTACGCGGTTGCTGGAGCAGGCGGCCACGGCGAGCAATGCAGCGCACAACAGGGTGATGCGAGGCAATGAGTTCATGAGGGCAGGCTTCCAAGAAGGGGCGGCCTGAACAACGCTAGCAGGTGCTTGGCGCTTGGCCAGTAGGCAAAAAAAGTCGAGTTTCCTACAAGGCTACGGGGATGTGCCTGATATCTCGTTATGGCGATCCTTGGAAAACTATGCCCGTATCGGGTATGGTAAGGAAACCAATCATGAAGGTCCTCAAACGCAAGGATTTCGCGCGTTGGCAGGTTGCGCAGGGGCTTACTGACCGGGCACTGTGCCAGGCAGTGGAGGAGATGCGCAGGGGGCTGGTCGATGCCAGCCTTGGCGGTGAGTTGTATAAGAAGCGAGTGGCGCGGCAGGGTTTCGGTAAAAGGGGCGGATACAGAACATTGCTTTCAGCACGTTTGGGCAACCGTTTCGTTTTCCTCCACGGTTTCGCCAAAAGCGAAAAGGCAGACATCACGCAGGATGAGCAAAAGGCGCTGAGGTTTGCAGGCAAGGTTTTTCTGGAGTTGCCTAGCGCGGCACTCAGCCGGGCATTGGAATCAGGAATATTGTTGGAGGTCTGCTGTGAGCAGCAAGCTTGTTGAATCGTTGCGGGAGGACCTTGTTGCCCTTCATGAAGCTGGGGCTGTTGCCAAGGTGACACTGCGCGACTTTGAAATGATTTGCCCGGCACCGGTTCGGGACTTCAGTGCATTGGATATTCGCCAACTGCGTGAAACGCTGAATTTCAGCCAGCCGGTTTTCGCCCTGCACCTGCATACCAGCGCCTCCACGGTGCGTAAGTGGGAGCAAGGCGAGACGCGGCCTGCAGGCCCTGCTCTTAAATTACTTAATATCATTGCAATCAAAGGGTTGCATGCAATTCTTTAAGTAAATTTTCAGATTGTCTTTTTTATAAAAATTTGTTTTAAATCAATAAATTACTGATATTTTATAAATCTTTTTCTGGAATGGCATTCGTCGCGTCCAGATTGGTTTGCGACGAACGCCGTGCAGCGTTTGCTTACCCCAACACCTCCTTCAGCCGATACCACAGCATCCCCAAGGCCAGCAGCGGCGAGCGCAATGCCTTGCCCCCCGGGAAGGTCAGGTGGGGCACCGCGCTGAACACATCCAGCCCCTGGCTCTGGCCAAGGGCGATGCTTTCGGCCAGCAGCCGGGCGGTCCAATGGGTGACGTTCAGGCCGTGCCCGGAATAGCCCTGGGCGTAGAACACATTGGGGTGTTGGCTCAGGCGCCCGACCTGGGGGAAGCGGTTGGCGGTAATGCCGATCATGCCGCCCCACTGGTAGGCCAGCTGCACATCGGCCAGCTGCGGGAACACCTTGAGTACCTTTGGCCGCATGTAGGCGCCGATGTCCTTGGGGTCGCGCCCTGAGTAGTGGCAGGCGCCGCCGAACAACAAGCGGCGGTCCGCCGTCAGGCGGTAGTAGTCCAGGCCAACCTTCTGGTCGCACAGGGCCATGTTCTGCGGAATCAACTCAAGGGCCAGGGCTTCGGGCAGCGGTTCGGTGGCCACCACGTAGCTGCCGGCCGGTAGCACCTTGCCGCTCAGGCGAGGCTCCAGTTCATCCAGGTGGGCGTTGCACCCCAGCACCAGGCTTTGCGCCCGCACCTTGCCGCGCGCCGTGTGCACGGTCACCGTGCTGCCGTGGTCGATCCGCAGCACCGGGCTTTGCTCGAAGATGCGTGCGCCCAGCCCCTGGGCCACGCGCGCCTCGCCCTGTACTAGGTCAAGCGGGTGCAGGTGGCCCGAGCCCATGTCCACCAGCCCACCGGCGTACTGGTCGCTGGCGACGACCTGGCGTATGTGCGCAGGGGCGACCAGGCGTGTTTCGTGGCGGTAGCCCTGCGCGGCCAGTTGCTCCTGCTCCTCGCGCAGCGCGGCGAACTGCGCCGGTGTGTTGGCCAGCTCGCAGAAGCCCCAGCGCAGGTCGCAGGCGATGCCGTACTGCTCGATTCGGCGCGCCACCAGCGCCACCGATTCGATGCCGGCCTGTTGCAGGTAACGCACGCCGTCCTGGCCGACATGGCGGGCAAAGCCGCTGACGTCGTGGCCAATGCCACGGATCAGCTGGCCACCGTTGCGCCCGCTGGCGCCCCAGCCAATGCGCCGGCCTTCCAGCAGCACCACCGACAGGCCACGCTCGGCCAGTTCCAGGGCGGTGTTGACGCCGGTCAGGCCGCCCCCGACCACGCAGACGTCGGCGCTCAGTTCGCCGTCGAGGCTGGGGTAGGGCGCCGCATCGCGTGCCGTGGCGGCGTAGTAGGAGGCGGTGTGTTGGTTATCGAAAGGCATGGCGCGTTCTCGGCTCAGCGGTTGGACTTGATCTTGCTCCAGGAACGGGTCATCACCCGCATGATTTTCGGGCTCGGGGTGCTGGAGATGTACAGCTTGTCGAGCACGGCCTGGGGTGGGTAGATCTCGGGGTTGTCGACCAGCGCGGTGTTCATGTAGGCCTTGGCGTCAGGATTGGCGTTGGCGTAGCCGACGGTGGCACTGACCTTGGCGATTACCTTGGGCTCAAGCAGGTAGTTGATGAAGGCCAGGGCCTGTTCCGGGTTGCTGGCGTCCTTGGGAATGGCGAGCAGGTCGAACCACAGGTTGCTCCCTTCCTTGGGGATGCTGTAGGCGATCTTCACGCCATTGTTGGCTTCCACTGCCCGGTTGGCGGCCTGGAAAACGTCGCCCGAATAGCCGAACGCCACGCAGATATCGCCGTTGGCCAGGTCGGAGACGTATTTGGAGGAATGGAAGTAGGTGATGTAGGGGCGCAGTTCAAGCAGGCGCGCCTCGGCCTTGGCATAGTCGGCGGCCTTTTCGCTGCGCGGGTCCATGCCCAGGTAGTTGAGCATGGCCGGGAACAGCTCGTCGGGCGAGTCCATGAACGCTACACCGCATTGCTTGAGCTTCTTCAGGTTCTCCGGCTCGAACAGCACCGCCCACGAGTCGATATGGTCGACGCCAAGTGCCGCCTTGACCTTTTCGACGTTGTAGCCGATGCCGTTGGTGCCCCACAGGTAGGGCACGGCGTACTGGTTGCCGGGGTCGTTCTGTTCAAGCTGCTTGAGCAGTTTGGGGTCCAGGTGCCGCCAGTTCGGCAGCTTGCTGCGGTCCAGGGGCAGGAACGCGCCGGCCTGGGCCTGGCGGGCAAGGAAGTGGTTGGAGGGCACCACCACGTCATAGCCGGTACGCCCGGCCAGCAGCTTGCCTTCCAGGGTTTCGTTGGAGTCGAACACGTCGTACACGACCTTGATCCCACTGCTGGCCTGGAAGTCGGCCAGGGTGGTGTCACCGATGTAGTCGGTCCAGTTGTACACGCTGACCGTCGGCGCGGCCTGGGCGGCGGCGCCGAACAGCAGGGTGAATGTGGCGGAAATCAGGGCTTGCAGATGACGCATGTCGACACCTCGTTGGTCTTGTTCTTAGGGTTCGGCGTTTAGAAAGGCTGCTTTGCAGCCTTTTCGCGGGCAAGCCTGCTCCCACCGGGACAAGTGTGGGAGCGGGCTTGCCCGCGAACAGGTCAGACGCTCAGCAACAGGAATTCACGCTCCCAGGAGCTGATCACGCGCTTGAAGTTCTCGTGCTCGGCGCGCTTGACCGCCACATAGCCCTGGACGAACTGCTTGCCCAGGTAGTGCTGCACGGTTTCGCAGTCTTCCATGTGCTGCAGCGCGTCCTCGATGGTGATTGGCAGGCGCAGGTTGCGCCGCTCGTAGGCGCGGCCCTGTACCGGGGCGCTCGGCTCGATGCGCTCGACCATGCCGATGTAGCCGCACAGCAGGCTGGCGGCAATCGCCAGGTACGGGTTGGCGTCGGCGCCCGGCAGGCGGTTTTCCACGCGCATCGCCTCGGGGCTGGAGGTCGGCACGCGCAGCCCTGCGGTGCGGTTTTCCTCGCCCCACTCAACGTTCACCGGCGCCGAGGTGTCCGGCAGGAAGCGGCGGAACGAGTTGACGTTGGGGGCGAACATCGGCAGCAGCTTGGGGATGTATTTCTGCAGGCCACCGATGTGGTGCAGGAACAGCTCGCTCATGCTTCCATCGTCATTGGCAAAGACCGGCTTGCCGGTGGCGATGTCGACCACGCTCTGGTGCAGGTGCATGGCGCTGCCCGGTTCGTCGGTGATCGGCTTGGCCATGAAGGTGGCGGTGACGTTGTGCTTGAGCGCGGCCTCACGCAGGGTGCGCTTGAACACGGTGATCTGGTCGGCCAGGTCCAGCGCATCGCCGTGGCGGAAGTTGATCTCCATCTGTGCCGGGCCGTCTTCGTGGATCAGCGTGTCCAGGTCCAGGCCTTGCAGCTCGCACCAGTCGTAGACGTCTTCGAACAGTGGGTCGAATTCGTTGGCGGCGTCAATCGAGAACGACTGGCGCCCGCTTTCCGCGCGCCCCGAACGGCCCAGCGGTACTTGCAGGGGCAGGTCCGGGTCTTCACAGCGCTGGGTCAGGTAGAACTCCATCTCCGGCGCGACGATGGGCTGCCAGCCTTTGTCGGCATACAGCTTGAGCACCTTCTTCAGCACGTTGCGCGGCGACAGTTCGATGGGGTTGCCCTGTTTGTCGAAGGTGTCGTGGATCACGATTGCGGTCGGCTCGATCGCCCAGGGGATCTGGTACACCGCCGTAGGGTCGGGGCGGCAAACCATGTCGATGTCGGCGGCATCGAGCAGGCTGTAGTAGATGTCGTCGTCGACATAGTCGCCGGTAACGGTCTGCAGCAGCACGCTTTCTGGCAGGCGCATGCCGCGCTCGTGGAGGAACTTGGCGGTCGGCGCAATCTTGCCGCGGGCGATGCCGGTCAAGTCGCTGATCACGCATTCGACTTCGGTGATCCGGTGTTCTTTCAGCCAGGCGGACAGCTGATCGAAGGGGGCGTTCATACAGACCTCTTGGTTGGGTTTTTGTGTGTGAGCCAATCAGGGCGCTTCCCAGGTGACGCACTGGGGACTATCTTGGGCGCAGGCTCACGCCGCCATCTATCCACTTTCTTCGGCAATGAATGCACCAAAAGAGTGCAACTAGGACCCCGCGTGACAACGTCCAACGCCCTGCAAGTCCAGGCTTTCCATACGTGTGATGTGACTGAACAGGTGCGCGCCACCCCCGGCTGGCAGCAGCAATACCGGCAGATGTCGCCGGGGCATTTCAGCGGCCATTTGCGCAGCCTTGGGCTCGATGGCGTAGAGGTTTACGAAGAACGGCTCAATACCCGGGTCGAGCAGTTCTTCCGCGCGCCGAGCGGGTCGTTGGCATTCTGCTTCGACCAGAGTGAGAACAGCCTGTACTTGCTCAATGAGCAGAGCCGCAACATCTGGATCACCCCGGAGAACTACCAGGAAGTGGCGGTGGTGTTCGACCAGGGGTTTCTCGCCCGCCACAGCCTCGACCCGCAACGGCTCGACGGGCTGTTCATGGTGCCGCTGGGCAGTGGCCAGAACGCGCTGTTCGGCAGTTGGCTGAGCGCCACCTTGACCCGCCTTAGCCAGGCCGATTGCCCGTTGCAGGGGCAGGCGCTGGCCGAGCAGTTGCTGGAAGATTGCCTGTTCATCCTCGACAACGCCTGCCAGCGCTTGCAGGGCGGGGCGCTGGGGCGGCGCGGGGAAGAGCGGGCCATCATGCAGCGGGTCAGCGAATGGGCGGCCGACTGCCCGGAGGAGACGCTGAACCTGGTGGAGCTGGCCGAGGTGGCGGGGGTGTCGCTGCGCCAGTTGCAGCAGGCGTTCAAGGCGTTTACCGGAATGCCACCGGCGCACTGGCTGCGCCTGCGCAGGCTCAATGGCGCCCGGCGCGATTTGCTGCGCGGCGGCGAGGTGACCGTGGCCGAGGTGGCCATGCGCTGGTCGTTCTGGCATTTGGGAAGATTTTCAGAGAGTTACAGGCAATTGTTCAAGGAATTTCCCAGCGAAACCTTGCGCCGCGCAAGCGGCGCTCGCTTCTATGGAGCAAATCGTAATAGGAGGTGTTTGTAGGAGCGGGCTTGACCCGCGAAGCAGGCACCGCAGTGCATGGCACCGGCATTGCCGGTGTTCGCGGGGCAAGCCCGCTCCTACAGTCGGCCCGCCGCCGTGAGCTTGCCGGCACAGACAACCCAGCACCCGCGCCGGAAAGTTGCTATCGTGCCCGGCAGTTTCCACCCGAGGTCCCGATGTTCTACCTGCCCCTGCCCAGCGACCAGGCCGACCGCCTGGCCAGCGCGCCCAACGCCACCGATTTCTTCCCGGCCGCCAGCCTGTTGCAGGCTGCCGCGGTGCTGTTCGTGCAGAACCTGCCGCGCCAGCCCGCCAGTGCTTCGGCCGACGCCCAGGAGCGCCGGTTCGCCGAGATCGTGCGCATCGCCAATGAGGTGGAGCAGGCCGCGCCCGGGCGCTTCCAGGGGCAGGTGGCGCAGCATTTCGACCGCGAGGCGTTCGCGATGGGGTTGGGCATGCTGGGCGAGAACGAGGTTGGCCTGTTGTCGGCCGAAGTCGCCTACCAGGCCGACGAGCTACAGGACGAACAGGGCCAGTGGAATTTCCAGTTCGCTGACCGCTACCGTCAGCGTGTAACACCGTTGCACCCGGTTCACCTGCCGTCACTGGCCAGCGACCTGATGCTCAGCGACCAGCAGAACCGCCTGTTGCGCGAATTCCTTTCCGGCGTCGACGAGTCGGTGGCCGTGCAGGGTTTTGCCGGCACCGGCAAGACCTTTCTCATCCACCAGTTCGCCCGCGTACTCGACCCCCAGCGCACCCTGCTGCTGGCCCTCACCGAAGGCCAGCTGCGGGCCTTGCAGGCACGGGTCAAGGACGCTGCAGCCTATACCGCACTGACCTTTGGCCAGCTGGCTGACGAAATCCTCAACCGCGACCTCACCAGCAACGGCTGGCGCCTGCGCGACCCCTACCGCACCAAGCGCTCCTGGCGCCCACAGGAGGCGCAGGTGGTGCGCTGGCTGGGCATCCCCGACATCGGCCCGCTGGCCGCGCACGATGTAGTGGCCCTGTGCATCAAGGCCGTGCGCAGCTTTTGCCGCAGTGGCGATACCCAGCTGCAGCTGCACCACTTGCCCTGGGCGGGGCCGGGAACCACACCGCTGGACCAGGAGGTGCTGCTGGAAAAGGCCCGCCTGTACTGGCAAGAGCTGATTCGCCCTTCGGCGCGGGAGATTCAACTGCCGGTGCGCGATTACCACCGGATCAAGCTACTGTCGTTGACCGCCGAGGTGATCGACAGCCGTTACAGCCATGTCATCGTCGATGAAGCCCACGAGCTGTCCGCGCCGATGCTCGCGGTGCTCGACCGCACCCCGCAGGCGGTCATTGCCCTGGGCGACGAACTGCAGAACCTCAATGGCCTGAGCCCGCACCACGGCAGCTTCATCCGCCAGCGCTGCATCGACCACTCCCTGCGCGCCGGGCCTGCAATGGACGGCGTGCTCAACCCATTGATCCAGGCCCACCCAGCGGCGATCCAGGCGGCCTTCAGCGGCAGTGCCGAGCATTACACGCGGGTCAGCTTCTTCGACACCGTGGCAGTGCCGGAACAGCCAACCGCCTTGATCGTCGATGACGAGTGGGGCCTGTTCGGCTGGTTCCAGCGCCTGACCCACCAGGGCGTGCCGTTCGTATTGCTCCAAGGCGCGCGCAAGGACTTCGAATTGTTCGTCGAAGACTGCATCGAGCTGTACCGCTACGGCACCCGGGCGCGGCACCCGATGCTGTTCCGCTACCCAAGCTGGCAGGCGCTGGAGCAGGACAAGGGCGATGACAAGGCGTTCGTCGCGGTGGCCAGCATGCTGCGCAAGGGCTATACCCCCGAGCACTTCGCCAAGGCCAAGAGCCGCTACCGCTGGGACAAGGCGCCCAAACTGTTCCTTGGGCGGGTGCGGGATGTGCGGAACATGGAGTTTGCCCGGGTGATGGTGTCGCCGGAATTGATGGTGGCGCCGAGTTCGGCGGGCAACCGCAATGAGCGGGCGCGGATGTTGGCGGGGTTGTACACCGCGTGCTCGCGGGCGCGGCATGAATTGATCGTGCCGGGGGGGATGTTGGACTGGGTCAAGGATCAGGTTCGGGGTTAAACGTGCCGGGGCTGCCTTGCAGCCCTTCGCGGGGCAAGTCCGCTCCTACAGTTTAATGTTGCCTTGTAGGAGCGGGCTTGCCCCGCGATGGGCCGCGAAGCGGCCCCGGTACCAGATCAGTTACGGTCCAGCCACACGGTCTGCGCATTGGTGAACTCGCGCACGCCAAAGTGCGACAATTCCCGCCCAAACCCGCTCTTCTTCACACCACCGAACGCCACACGGGGGTCGGATGCGCAGTAGCCGTTGATGAACACGCCCCCGGTATCCAGCGCCGCGGTCATGCGCTCGGCCAGTGCGTAGTCGGCGGTGTAAATGGTCGAGGCCAGACCAAACTCACTGTCGTTGGCCAGCGCCACCGCATGGTCGGCGTCACGGGCGGTGATGATCGCCGCCACCGGGCCGAACAGCTCCTGCTTGAACGCGGTCATGTCCGGGGTGACGTTGGCGAACACGGTCGGTGCGTAGAAGTTGCCCACGCCCTCGACCTTGTTGCCGCCCAGCAGCAGGGTAGCGCCTTCGGCAAGGGTCGCCTGCACCTGGCCATCGAGCTCGTCACGCAGGTCGTAGCGGGCCATCGGGCCGATGTAGGTGTCGTCTTCCAGCGGGTTGCCCACCTTCAGCTTGCGCGTGGCTTCAACGAACTTCTCGGTGAACGCCTGCACCACGCTTTCTTCGATGATCAGGCGCTTGGCCGCGGCGCACACCTGGCCGGTGTTCTGGTAGCGGCCGATCACGGCGGCTTGCACGGCAGCGTCCAGGTCGGCATCGGCCAGCACGATGAACGGGTCGGAGCCGCCCAGTTCCAGCACGCATTTTTTCAGCGCAGCGCCCGCTTGGGCGCCGATGGCCATGCCGGCACGCACGCTGCCGGTCAGGGTCACGGCGGCGATACGCGGGTCGTTGATGGCGCGAGTGACGCCGTCGGGGGTAACGTTCAGCACCTCGAACACGCCCTCGGGCAGGCCGGCGTCCTTGAACAGCTCACCCAGCAGGTAGGCGCTGCCCATCACGTTCGGCGCATGCTTGAGCACGTAGGTGTTGCCCGCCAGAATGGCCGGCACTGCGCCACGCAGCACCTGCCAGATCGGGAAGTTCCACGGCATCACCGCCAGGATCGGGCCCAGCGGGCGGTACTCGATGCGGGCTTTCTCGACCTGGGTCGGTTCGGCGGCGAGCATCGCCGGGCCGTGCTCGGCATACCAGCGGCACAGGCCAACGCACTTGGCCACTTCACCGCGGGCCTGGCTGATTGGCTTGCCGATTTCCCGGCTGATCATCTGCGCGAAGGCCTCGGCCTTGGCTTCCAGGGTGCTGGCCAGGGCGAGCAGGGCTTCGCTGCGCTGACCCAGCGACACTTGGCGCCACTGGCGGTAGCCAGCCTTGGCACGTTGCAACGCCGCTTCCAGTGCGGTGTCGGTGTCGAAGGGGTAGGCGCCGATCTGTTCGCCGCTGTGCGGGTCGACGGAGATGGCGTGGGTCAGGCTGCTGATCGCACTCATGGCAGGGCACTCTCGTTGTTGTTAATCAGTGACGCCAGACTAGTGGGCTACAGCTTTATTGAAAACTGAATAATAATGAGCGAAACATTCACGTTTGGAGAATGACTGTGGACCTGGTGCAACTGGAAATCTTCAAGGCCGTGGCCGAGCAAGGCAGCATCAGCGCTGCCGCCCAGCATATCCACCGGGTGCCGTCGAACCTGACCACACGCATCAAGCAGTTGGAGGAAGACCTGGGCGTCGAGCTGTTCATTCGCGAGAAAAGCCGCCTGCGCCTGTCTCCGGCGGGCTGGAACTTCCTCGAATACACCCGGCGTATCCTCGACCTGGTGCACGAGGCCCGCTTGACCGTGGCCGGCGAGGACCCCCAGGGCACCTTCGCCCTCGGCTCGCTGGAAAGCACCGCGGCGGTGCGCATTCCGGCCCTGCTCGCGGCCTACAACCAGCGCTACCCGAAAGTCGACCTCGACCTTTCCACCGGGCCCTCCGGGACCATGCTCGAAGGCGTTTTGTCCGGGCGCCTGGTGGCGGCATTCGTCGACGGCCCGGTGCTGCACCCAACGCTTGAGGGCATGCCGGTGTTCGAAGAGGAAATGGTGGTGATCTCGCCGCTAAACCACCCGCCGGTGGCCCGCGCCCAAGACGTCAACGGCGCCAGCATCTACGCCTTCCGTGCGAACTGCTCGTACCGCCACCACTTCGAGAACTGGTTCGTCCAGGACCAGGCCGTGCCGGGCAAGATCCACGAGATGGAGTCGTACCACGGCATGCTCGCCTGCGTCAGTGCAGGTGCAGGGCTTGCCATGCTGCCGCGCAGCATGCTCGACAACATGCCCGGTTGCAGCACGGTCAGCGCCTGGCCGATGCAGGAAGATTTCCGCTACCTCAAGACCTGGCTGGTGTGGCGCCGTGGCACGGTATCGCGCAGCCTGAGCATGTTCGTGAAACTTCTCGAAGAACGGCGAGCGGCGTGAACGCCGGCGTTGGGCGGGGTCAAAACTAAGGTAAGCCATCTCCTGAAGGAGGAGCTGACCATGCGTAACCATCACTATGCCTTGGGCGCCACGCTGCTGATCGCACTGGCGCTGCCTTGGACCCTGGCCGCCGCTGCAGAAGTGGACGACCACAATGCCCCCATCGACATGCAAGCCGTGCAGTTGCAACCGCAACAGCAGAACGGCGTGCGTTACCTGGAGGGCGGCATCGGCCAGGACGAGGCCAACGCCTTGCGCCACACCAAGGGCTACAACCTGCATGTCGAACTGTCGACCGGCGCCCACGGCCAATTCGAAAGCGGCGCCGCCGTGGATATCCAGAATGCCCAAGGTAAGACGGTGCTGAACGTGCAGGATGCCGGCCCGCTGTTGTACGTGCAGTTGCCTCCAGGCAAATACAAAGTGATTGGCGATGCCAACGGCAGTACCGTCCAGCAAATGGTCACGGTGAACGGCAGTAGCCCGGCAACCGCCAGCTTGAACTGGCATTGATCGAAGCGCCCGGGCGGAGTACATGTGTACTCCGCCAGGGGCGGGCCTTATGATCGAATGGCAGGGTCAATAGCAGGCGAAAATAGCCAATCGTGGCATTCACCTTCATATTTCTGATTTACTGGACAATAATCATAGAAGTATTACTTCTTGTGACTGGGCTGGATGTGCCAGTCACGGTGATAAATCGAGAGGCACGAGCCTCCGTTTGCCTGCGTTGACCATCAGGAGAAGTCATTGATGAAAACTCGTCTCGCCGCGTCGCTGGCCGCCGCCGTGCTCGCCTTTGCCGGGGCCAACCTGGCCCAGGCTGCCCAGATTTCCGGTGCCGTTGGGGCCACCAGCCAGGGCGACATGACCTACCGTATCGGCATGTCGTTCGACTGGGACAAGAAATGGCTGGAGAGCAGTACGGGTTTCCTGAGCGGCTACTGGGATGCTGGCTACACCTACTGGGAAGGTGGCGATGCCAGCGGGGCTCATTCGCTGTCGTTCAGTCCGGTGTTCACCTATGAGTTCAGCGGTTTCACCTACACCCCGTACATCGAGGCGGGTATTGGCCTGGCGGCGTTCTCCAAGACCGAGGTGGGTGACCAGCGCTTGGGGTCGTCGGTCAACTTCGAGGACCGTATTGGCTTTGGCCTGAAACTGCCGGCTGAGCAGAAAGTAGGGATTCGCGCCATTCACTATTCCAATGCCGGCCTCAAGCAGCCGAACGATGGCATCGAGTCGTACTCGCTGTTCTATAGCAAAGGCTTCTGACGCTGGGGCTGCGCTCGCTCCTACCCACCCTGAGCGCAATCCCCTGGTAGGAGCGACCACAGGTCGCGATGGGCCGCAAAGCGGCCCCATCCCCCCCTTAGAACGTGTAGGAAACCCCAGCCTGCACCGTCCGCGGCGCACCCGGGTACACGTAGGTATTGAACGCCCCCTCGTCATACCCCTTGTTGAACAGGTTCTTCACGTCCAGGTTCAAGCGCACGTGCTCGTTGACCTTATAGAAGCTGAGCAGGTCAACCACGCTGTAGCGCTCCATGGTGTAGGTGCTCGCCGCCGTTTGCCCGGCGCGATCGTCCACATACTTCACACCCACCCCCAACCCCAGGCCCTTGGCCAGCCCGTCCTGGAACTCATAGGTGTTCAGCAGGCTGAAGCTGTTGCGCGGGATGTTTGCAAGGTGCGTACCGGTGGGCAGGGTATTGTCCTTGGTCACCTCGGCATCCACATAGGCATAGCCGCCGATCACCCGCCACTCGGGGGTCAGGTTGCCGGCGATGTTGATGTCCAGGCCACGGCTGCGCACTTCGCCGGCCGCCACGCTGTAGGTGCCGCTCGGGTCGTTCGGGTCGCGGGTCAGCACGTTTTCCTTGACGATGTGGTAGATCGCCGCGTCGATGCTCAGCTGGCGGTCCAGCGCCTCCCACTTCACGCCCAGTTCATACGACTTGCCTTTCTCCGGGTCGAAGCCGGTGCCTTGCAGGCTGGCGCCGCTGTTGGGCTTGAACGAGCGGGCGGTGTTGGCATACACGGCCACGGTGTCGGTCAGGTCGTAGACCACGCCCAGGCGCGGGGTAACGCCGTTTTCACCTTTGGTGAAGTCGCCGGCGTTGTTGAGCTTGTTGTCGTAGTCATGTTCGAAGCGCTCGAAGCGCCCCCCGGCCAGCACTTTCAGCCGCTCGGTGAGGGCCACCTGGTCCTGGACGAAGGCTGCCCAGGTCTTGAGGTTTTCCTTGTCGTGGGTGGTGGTGCGGGTCAGGGCAGGGCGCGCCTGGCCCAGTACCGGGTCGAAGATGTCGATCGGGTAGGCCGCCGCCCCTGCGGCCGAGCGCAGGATGATCGAGTTGTAGTCGTAGTCTTCGTATTCCACGCCGGTCAGCAGGGTATGGGCGAATCCGCCGGTGTCGAAGTGGCCGGTGAGGTTGAGCTGGTAGTCGCGGTCAGTCCATTCCAGCTTGCGGTAGTTGAAGTTGCGCCCCAGGGTGTGGCCATCGGCCTGCAGGCCGTTGGCTTCCACGGCATTGCCCTTGAGCGAGCCGTCCAGCCACTGCAGGCCACCGCCCAGGGCCCAGTTGTCGTTGAGCTGGTGCTCGAAGCGCAGCTGGGCCATGTCGTTGTCGTTGTGCAGCAGGTTGTCGCTGCCTTTTTCCCAGATGTTGGTGTCGCGTGAGGCCGTGCCGCGCTGGCCGGGCAGGCGGGTCAGGCCGCGGTCCAGCGGGTGATTGTTACGCATGAAGTCGCCTTCGAAGATGATCTTCGTGGCGTCGTTCACCTGCCAGCTGATCACCGGTGCAACGTCGTAGCGTTCGCTTTCAACATCGTCGCGGAAGCTGTCGCCCCCTTCACCCAGCACGTTCAGGCGGTAGGCCAGCGAGCCGTCGCTGTTGAGCGGGCCGGTGGCGTCGAGGGTGGCGCGGTGCATGCCCTGGTCGTCGAACTGGCTGCCCAGGGTTACCTTGGGCTCGCTCAGTGGCTGTTTGCTGACCACGTTGAACGTGCCACCGGGGTCGCCACGGCCGTACAGGCTGCTGGCCGGGCCGCGAATCACCTCCAGGCGCTCGACGGTATTGGCGTCGGGGGCGTTGGGGTAGCCGCGGTTGATCGGAAAGCCGTTGCGGTAGAACTCGCCGGTGGTGAAGCCGCGCACCGTGAAGGTGGTCAGGCCCTGGCCGCCGAAGTTGTTGGCACGGCCGACGCCGCCGGCATAGTCCAGGCCGTCCTGCAGGCGCGTGGCTCCGGTATCGGTGAGCACATCCTTGGGCACCACGCTGACCGACTGCGGGGTTTCGTGCAAGGCCGTGTCGGTGCGGGTGGCGCTGGCCGAACGGCTGGCCTTGTAGCCTTCCACCGGGCTGTCGGCGCGTTCGCTGTCGGCGCTGCTGGTGATGCTCAGGGCCTGGAGTTCGATCTGGGCCGGCTCGTTGAGTGAGTCGGGCTCGGCGAAAGCCAGCGGGGAAACAGCATGAAGCACACAAAGCGAAACGAATGTGCGACGCATCGACGTACGATCCTGGAGTAGGGCGCTGAAGGAGGGTGTAGGAAAACGGCGCGACACTACTACGAATCATTATCAAATGCATTCTTTTTAAGGTGTACTGGTGTACCAGATACCGGTGCCATCGGGGTCGGTATTTTCGCGGGGCAAGCCCGCTCCTACAGGGGGATGACACACTTCACGCAATTTTCACCTGGGGCTGGTATGATCGCGCCACTCTTTGGGGAGTAGCCTGCTTTCGCGCCCTGCGAACGCGCGCTGGTCAACATATTTGGCAACCTGCCATGGCCAGCGCATCCAATCGGATTGGCGAGACCAACGACCTTCCTGCAGCCAAGCCGGGCCTGCAGGTCGTCTGTCGTTGACTCGTTGCCCGGCTGGAGCTTTTTCGTTGAATCCGATTTCCATTGTCTTCCTGGCATTCGCCATGTCTACCGATGCCTTCGCCGCTGCCATCGGCAAAGGGTCGAGCCTGCACAAGCCACGCCTGGCCGAAGCCCTGCGCACGGGCCTGATCTTTGGCGTGATCGAGGCCATTACACCGGTGATCGGTTGGTTGCTGGGCCAGGCCGCCAGCCAGTATGTCGAGCGGTGGGACCACTGGATCGCCTTTACCCTGCTGTTGCTGCTAGGGGCACACATGGTGCATGCGGGCCTCAAGCCAGACGCTGAAGAGGAAGAAAAGCAGGCCCAGCATTCGTTCTGGATCCTGGCGGTAACTGCCGTGGCCACCAGCATCGATGCCCTGGCGGTAGGCATTGGCCTGGCCTTTGTCGAGGTGAATATCTGGGTAGCGGCCACCGCCATTGGCCTGGCGACCATGACCATGGTGACCCTGGGCACCATGCTTGGGCGGGCATTGGGTTCGGTGGTGGGCAAGCGGGCCGAGATCATGGGCGGCATCGTGCTGATGCTGGTGGGGGCGACCATTCTTTATGAGCACCTGACAGCCGTTTGAGCAACCCTGGCGCTTAACCGCGAACCTTGTAGGAGCGGGCTTGCCCCGCGAACACCGGCAAAGCCGGTGCCATGCACCGCGTCGCATGCTTCGCGGGGCAAGCCCGCTCCTACAGGGCCAGCTTTCAGCGCACCTGCTGCCCGGTAATGCCATCCTCCTGCCACCCACCGCCCAACGCCGCATACAGGTTCACCTCCGCCAGCAACTGCGCCAAGCGGTCATTGATCAACCCTTGTTGCGCCGTGAACAGCGACCGCTGGGCATCGAGAAAGGTCAGGCTGCTGTCGACACCAATTCGGTAGCGGTGCTCGGCCAGCCGGTAATAACGCTGGTTCGAGGCCACCAGGTCATGCTGGGCCTGCAATTGACGCTGGTAGGTGCCCCGCGCGGCCAAGCCATCGGCCACTTCCTGGAACGCGCCCTGGATGGCCTTCTCGTACTGCGCCACCTCGATATCCTTTTGCAACCTGGCATAGTCCAGGCTGGCTCGCAGGTTGCCGGCGGTAAAGATCGGCAAGCTGATCTGCGGCTGGAACAACCAGGTGCCGCTGCCCGCATCGAACAACCCGTTCAACGCGGGGCTGGTGCTGCCGGCATTGGCCGTGAGGCTGATACTCGGGAAAAACGCCGCCCGCGCGGCGCCGATATTGGCATTGGCTGCGCGTAGCTGAAGTTCCGCCTGGACGATGTCGGGGCGGCGCTGCAACAGGTCCGAGGGCAGCCCCGCCGGCAGCCCGGCGATCTGCTCATCGGCCAGGGGCAGGGCGGCCAGGTCGCTGGCCACCGGCGCCCCAACCAGCAAGGTCAACTGGTTGAGGTCCTGGGCGACCTCACGCTTGTACCGGGCCACGGCCGCACGGGTGCTGTCGACGCTGGTCTGCGCCTGGATCTGGTCCAGCGCCGATACCGTGCCGGCACGGCGCTGGCTGCTGGTCAGGCGCAAGCTGCGCGTGTCGGAGTCCAGGGTTTGCTGGGCCAGCACCAGCAACTCCTGGTCAGCGCGCCAGGTCAGGTAGGCGCTGGCCACGCTGGCCACCAGGCTCAGCCGGGTGCTGCGCTGGGCCTGCTCGCTGGCCAGGTAGGTCAGTAGCGCCTGGTCGCTCAGGCTGCGCACACGGCCGAACAGGTCCAGCTCGTAGGCGCTGACACCCAGGGTTGCCGCGTAGGTCGATGAGATTGCACCTTGGCCCGTCCCGGTCATGCCCCGCGGCAGGTACTGGCGCGAGCCCTGGGCATTGGCCGATAACGTGGGCAGCAGCTCGGCGCGCTGGATACGGTACTTGGCCCGATACCCCTCCACGTTCAATGCCGCCGTGCGCATGTCGCGGTTATTGGCCAGGGCGCTGTCAATCAGCTGGCGCAGCACCGGGTCGTGGAATACCTGCTGCCAGCTTTGCCCTGGGCTAGCTGCCAGCGCATCGCCCTGGTAGGCCGGGCCTTGCGGGAATCGTTCGGCCACCGGAGCCTCGGGGCGCTGGTAGTCAGGGGCCAGGGTGCAGCCGCACAGCAGGGCGGCACACAAGGTCAGGGCGTGTCGGGGCATGGCAGGCTCTCGTGCGGTCAAGCGCCGGCCATCCATTTCGTCAGGCCGTGGCGGCCACTGACCCCCAGCTTGGCGGTGGCGCGTTTGAGGTAGGTTTCGATGGAGCTGTTCTTCACGTTCAGTTTCTGCGCCATTTGCGGCACTGTGCCGCCGGTCAGCAGGCCCAAGCACACCTCCTGCTCGCGCACTGAGAGCCTTACCGCTTCCTGTGCCAGGCGCTGGCCGAAACGCTGGCGCAAGGCGCCGCTGTCAGGCTCTGGCCAGGCGGGGCTGGCATTGGCCAGGGTCAACTGCCCCAGCAGCTGGCCGTGGTGCTCGACCAACGGCAGCAAGGTGTCGGAAAGGCTTTTGAGTTGTGACAGTTCAGCCAGGGAGAACGCGCGCTGCGGCTCGCGATGAAAGCAGATCACCCAACGCCGGTCGCCACTGCAGGAAACCAAGTGGCATTGGTGGGGATGCTGGGCATCCTGCGGCGCCTTGAACTCGATCAGCAGCGGGTCGTCCATCTGCATGATGCGTTGCAACAGCGGGTGGCTCAGGGTGTCATGCGCAGGCCCGGGTTGCTCCTGCCCGGCGCTGCCCAGCAAGCGGATGTGGCTGGCGGCGCCTTGGTGGGTATCCAGGGTCCACTCCGTGAGGTCGAGGCGGTGGACCGGCACCTGGGCATTGACCAGGCGCAGCATCTGTTCGGCAAAACCCTGGGCGCCGGTGCTGGAGATCAGTTCGCCCAGTTGCAGGTACAGCTGCGGGTCGGGGCGGTGTGCGAGGCTGTCGGTCAGCTTCATGTCCTTTTTCCTTGGTTCAAAGCGCTACTGCGGGTGGTCTCGCGGTCGAGTCCTCCGGGGGCAAGTGGGGGTTAGCGGCTATTCAAGCCCGCTTGGGCTGGCGCGTCTGTAATGGGAAACCGGGACAAAAAATGCCACTCATCGTGGTGTGAAAGGGCAGGCGCGGGGGCAGGTTACCCCGAGGTCGGTAGCGAGAAGCCAGCAATTTGGCGTCATAAAGGTGTCTATTCATGGCATTTACTGACTGATTGGTCGCCCGGTAGGCCATTGCAGGCGGCGCGCTGTGGCAAATCGCTTACAGGTTTTTCAGCCAGCACGGCTGCGTACTCGGATTGTCCGGGTTTCGGGGGCCATACAGGCCAGGGCCGCGGTGCTTGAATCCGCGGATGCTCAAACAAGAAGGATCTGAACCCCCATGCCTGCCGCCGAACCGTTTGCCCTCACTGTTGCCCAGCGTGATATCTGGCTGGACCAGATCGGCCATGGTGACTCACCGCTGTACAACATCGGTGCCTATGTGGCGCTCGACGGCGCGGTGGATAGCCAACGGCTGCACAAGGCCGTGGCCCACCTGGCGAGCGTGCACGAAGGGCTGCGTACGGTGCTGGTGGCAGCGCCAGGGCCGGGCGGCATACCGTGCCAAACCTTTGTAGAAGGGCTGCAGGTGACACTGGATGAACACGACCTGCGCCATCACGACGAGCCCTTTGCCGCGGCCCAGGCGCTGTTGACCGCCTGCATGCAACAGCCCTTCGCACTGGAGGGCGAGGCGCTGTGGAAGGCGCAGTTGATTCGCCTGGGCGAGCGGCGTTACCTGCTGGCCTTGCAGGCCCATCACCTGGTGCTCGACGGTTGGGGGGTGGACCTGTGGTTCAAGCAGGTGGCCGACTATTATGGCCTGCTCGGCCAGGGCCTGCCGTTGCCTGAAGCAGCGCCGGGCTACCGGGCCTTCATCGAGGACGATGCCCACTACCAGGCATCCTCCCGCCATGGCCGCGACCGCGAATACTGGATGGCCAAGTACCAGCAATTGCCCGATGCCTTGCTGGCCCCCCGCGAACGGGGCGCATTGGCCGATGGCGACCCCAGTGCGGTCCTCGACCTGCCGTTCGACAGCCGCCTGCTGGCGCGCATGCGAGCATTGGCTGGCGAGCTGCAGGCTTCGGCGTTTCATGTACTGCTGGCGGCGATGCATGTGTGCTGTACGCGCACCTGGCAGCGGGATGAATGGGTGGTCGGCTTGCCGGTGCGCAACCGCGCCAATGCGCGTTTCAAGTCGACGCTGGGCCTGTTCACCCAAGTCAGCGCCTTGCGCATGGATTTTGGCCGCAGCCAGCCCTTCGCCGGGTTGGTGCGCAGTATCCGCGATGCCCTGAAGCAGGATTTTCGCCATCAACGCTTCGCCCTCAGCGAACTCAATCGCGCCTTGGGCGCCTTGCGCGAGGAACGGCCCCAGCTGTTCGAGGTGGTGGTGTCCTATGAGGAAGATGCCAACGAACTGCGCTTCGGCGATGCTTGCGGCCATACGGTGATGGTCTGCAACCGCCATGAACCGACCCCTTTGAGCCTGCACCTGCGGTGCAACCCGCACAGCGGCGCGGCCTGGCTGCACCTGGTGCACAACCTGGCCTGGTTCAGCGCCGATGAAGTCGCCGCGCTGGCCGAGCGGCTGCTGCATGTGCTGCAGCAGGGCCTGGAACAGCCAGGCCTGGGCATCGCCGATTTCGACCTGGTAACCGCCCGCGAACAGGGCCAACTGCAACAGTGGAGCCATGCGCCTGCAACGCCTGCGCCCGAACACCTTATCCATCGGCGCATCGAAGCCCAGGCCAAGGCGCGACCGGACGCGCTCGCGGCCGTGCACGAGGGGCAACGCCTGAGTTACGCCGAGCTGGACCGCCGCGCCGGCCTGCTCGCCCAGCGCCTGGCCGCCCTAGGCGCCGGCCCTGAGCAGCGCGTGGCGGTGGTGGCCCAGCGCGGGCTGGACACCCTGGTAGGCCTGCTGGCGGTGCTCAAGGCAGGTGCCGCCTACGTGCCGATCGACCCGGCGCACCCGCACGAGCGCCTGGCCTATCTGCTGGCCGACAGCGCGCCGCGCGTGGTGCTGACCCTGTCCCACCTGAGCGCCGGCCTGCCGGAGCATGGTTTGCCTCAGCTTGAGCTGGACCGCCTTGACCTTCAGGCGGCAGGCACTGCGCTGCCCGCCGTGGCACCACAGAACCTTGCCTATGTCATCTACACCTCCGGGTCCACCGGTTTGCCCAAGGGCGTGATGGTCGAGCACCGAATGCTGGCCAACCTCGTCGACTGGCACTGCAACGCCTTCGGCCTGGGCCCAGGCCGGCATCAGTCGAGCCTGGCAGGCTTCGGTTTCGATGCGATGGCCTGGGAGGTCTGGCCAACCCTGTGCAGCGGCGCAACCCTGCACCTGGCCCCGGTGCGAACGGGCGGTGAAGACCTCGATGCCCTGCTGCGCTGGTGGCGCGCGCAACCCCTGGACGTGAGTTTCCTGCCCACCCCGGTGGCCGAACATGCCTTCGCCCAGGGTGAACTGCACCCGACCCTGCGCACCCTGCTGATCGGCGGTGACCGCCTGCGGCGCCTGGCCCGTGAACGGCGCTACCGGGTGGTCAACAACTATGGGCCGACTGAAACCACCGTGGTTGCCACTTCGGGTGAAGTGCACGCAGGTGGGCCGCTGCACATCGGCGGGCCGGTGGCCAACACCCGGCTGTATGTGCTGGACGAGCAGCGCCAGTTACTGCCGGTGGGCGCCGTGGGCGAACTGTACATTGGCGGCCGGGGCGTGGCCCGTGGCTACCTGAACCGCCCGGAATTGACCGCCGAGCGCTTTGTCCAAGACCCGTTCAACCCCGAGCCAGGCGCACGCATGTACCGCAGCGGCGACCTGGTGCGCTGGCTGGCCGATGGCACCTTGGAATACCTTGGGCGCAACGATGACCAGGTGAAGATCCGCGGGGTGCGGGTGGAGCTGGCGGAAATCGAATCCGCCCTGTGCCGCCATGCGGGTGTGGCGGAGGCGTTGGTGCTGCTGCGCGACCATCAACTGCAAGCCTGGTACATCCCCGCTGCCCAGGTGACGTCCCGCGCGCTGCATGAGCACCTGCGTACCCAGCTGCCCAGTGCCTTGCTGCCCGCGGCGTTCATCCCGCTGGCAGGTTGGCCGCTCACCGCCAACGGCAAGCTCGACCGCCGCGCCTTGCCGGCGGCAGACGAAGCAGCCCAGGTGCGCCGCGAGCATGAGGCGCCACAAGGCGATATCGAGCGGCGCCTGGCTCAGCTGTGGGCCGAGTTGCTACAGGTTGAGCGGGTAGGGCGCCAGGACCATTTCTTCGAGCTGGGCGGCCACTCGTTGCTGGCCGTGCAGCTGATCGAGCGCATGCGCCAGCAAGGCTTGCAGGCCGATGTTCAGGTGCTGTTCGGCCAGTCGACCCTGGCCAGCCTGGCGGCGGCAGTGGTGGTCGGCGATGCCCAGGTGGTCCCGGCCAATGGCGTGCCGCCAGGTTGCCAGCGCATTACCCCCGGCATGCTGCGGCTCACCGAACTTGACCAGCCGACCCTCGACCGCATCGTGGCGACAGTGCCGGGTGGCGGCGCCAACGTGCAGGAAATCTATCCGCTGGCGCCGCTGCAGCAGGGGTTGCTGTACCACCATGTCTCCGATGCCCACGACCCTTACCAGCAACAGGCGCTGTTTGCCTTCCCCAGTCACGCGCGCTTGCACGCCTTCATCGGCGCCCTGCAGCAGGTGATCGACCGCCACGACATCCTGCGCACCAGCCTGGCCTGGGAGGGCTTGGCACAGCCTCAGCAGGTGGTCTGGCGCCAAGCGTCGTTGCCTGTCGAGCACTGGGCTGGTGCTGCGCCGCAGCATGACCTGGCTGTACAGTTGTGCAGTGCTTACCACCCGCAACAACGGCCACTGGACCTGCGCCGTGCGCCAATGATGGCCATGGTCGTTGCCCAAGACGCGCCGCAGGGCCGCTGGTTGGGCTTGCTGCGTTTCCACCATCTGGTCAACGATGCGGTGTCGCTGCAGGTATTGCTGGGTGAGCTCGATGCGTTGCTGCAAGGCCACGGCGAGCGGTTACCGGCACCGGTGCCATACCGCGACTACGTGGCCCTGAGCGGCAACGCCGAGCGCCAGGCTCGCCACGAGGCCTATTTCTGCGAGCAACTGGCCGGTGTCGAGCCAGCCGCGCCGGTTCCCGGCCTGGGCGGCGTCGCGGTTGACGAGCGCGACCTGCAAACCCACAGTGAAATCCTCGACCCCGCACTCGCGCAGCGGTTGCGCCGCCAGGCGCGCGACCAGGGCGTTAGCCTGGCCAGCCTGCTGCACCTGGCCTGGGCCCAGGTGTTGGGTAGCCTGACCGGCCGTGACGAGGTGGTGTTCGGCACCGTATTGCTGGGCCGGGCGATGGCGGGCAACGGCGCGGATCGCGCCCTGGGCATGTTCATCAACAGCCTGCCCTTGCGGGTGAAACTGGCGGGCGTAACCCTGGGCCAGGCCTTGGGCGAAACCCATGCCAGCCTGGCGGCCTTGCTCGGCCACGAGGATGCGCCGCTGCTGCTGGCCCAGCGCTGCAGTGGCTTGCCAGCGGGCACGCCGCTGTTCAACAGCCTGATCAACTACCGCCAGGGCGCCTTGCCCCAGGGCGAGGTGTTGCCAGGCATCCACCTGCTGCAGGCCAGCGAGGTGCTGAGCCATGGCCTGGTACTGAGCGTCGATGACCTTGGCGACACCTTGCAACTGGCCCTTCGTGCCCCGCGTGCGGTAGGCGCGCCACGGGTGTTGGGGTATTTGCTGTACACCTTGGGCCAATTCGCCGAAGACCAGGGCACCGCGCTGACCGCCATGTGCAGCGTTCCAGCCGATGAGCAGGCGCGGCTCCTGCAGGCGTTCAACCAGAGCGACGACCCCCGCAGCCCCTTGGCCAGTACCTGGCCTGCGCTGTTCGAAGCGCAAGTGCGGCGTACACCCCAAGCTATCGCCCTGCAGGCCGAAGGCGTCAGCCTCGATTATCACGCGCTCAATGCCCAGGCCAATCGCCTGGCGCACCACCTGATCAGCCTGGGCGTGCGGCCGGATGCGCGGGTGGCGGTGTGTATCGAGCGCGGCGTGACGATGCTGGTCGCGCTGCTGGCGGTGCTGAAGGCGGGCGCTGCGTATGTACCGCTCGATCCTGGTTACCCCGAGGAGCGCCTGCGTTTCATGCTGGGCGACAGTTCACCGGCCGTGGTGCTGGTGCATGGCGCTACCCGCGGCCTGTTCGACCGTGACGCCGTGCTCGATTTGGACGTTGTCACCTGGCAGGCCTGCAGCGCCGAGAACCCGCAGGTGCCGGGCCTGGGGCCAACCCAGTTGGCTTATGTGATGTACACCTCAGGCTCCACCGGTACGCCCAAGGGGGTGATGATTGAGCACCGGGGGCTGTGCAACTTGATGCACTGGGGGTCGCAGCTGTGCCCGCCAAAGCCGGGCGATGCCTTGCTGCAGCGGGCGCCTTTCAGCTTCGACGGCTCGGTATGGGAGCTGTTCTGGCCGCTCAGCGCAGGCCTGAGGCTGGTGTTGGCGCGCCCTGATGGGCACCGGGATCCGGCATACCTGGTGCGCTTGATTCAGGACCGCGAGGTCAGCATCGTGAAGTTCGTGCCAGCGCTGCTGCACGCGTTCCTGGAGGAGCCGGGTGTCGAGCGCTGCACGAGCCTGACCGATATCTTCTGTGGGGGCGGCGAGCTGACCTTGGCGCTGCTTCACGCACTGCGCCAGCGCCTGCCTGGGGTGCGGGTGCACAACGTCTACGGGCCCACTGAAGCGACGGTCGACAGTACCGCCTGGACCTTGCAGCCCCATGAGCCGCTACCGGAGCTGGCGCCGCCGATTGGTCGGCCGATTGCCAATACGCGGCTGTATGTACTTGACACCCACGACCGGCTGGTGCCGTTGGGGGCGGTGGGGCAGTTGCATATCGGCGGCGTGGGTGTGGCGCGGGGGTACCTGGGCTTGCCGGCACTGGAGGCCGAGCGCTTTATCGCCAGCCCCTTCGTCGAGGGTGACCGGTTGTACCGCACGGGTGACCTGGTGCGTTACCGGCTCGACGGTGAATTGGACTTCCTTGGGCGCAATGACTTCCAGGTCAAGCTGCGTGGCTTGCGGGTGGAGCTTGGGGAGATCGAGGCTGGGTTGTTGGCGTACCCTGGCATCGGGCAATGTGTGGTGCTGATGCGTGAGGAGCGGCTGGTTGCCTACTTCACCTGCCGTGACGGGCAGGTGGCGCCGGCGTTGGAGGTGTTGCGCAGCCACCTGTTGGCGCGGATGCCGGAGTACATGGTGCCGCAGGCGTTCGTTGCGCTGGGGGTGTTGCCGCTGAGTCCCAATGGCAAGGTTGACCGCCAGGCACTGCCGGCGCCGGGGGAGGAGGCGGTAATCAGCCGTGACTACCAGGCGCCGCGGGGGGAGCTGGAAACGGCATTGGCGGCGATCTGGACCGAGGTGCTGAAGATCGAGCAGGTGGGGCGTGAAGATAACTTCTTCGAGTTGGGGGGGCATTCCTTGCTGGCGGTGAGCCTGGTGGCGAGGATGCGGCAGGCGGGGTTGCATGTGGATGCGCGGACGTTGTTCAGCGGGCCGACGTTGGCGGAGTTGGCGGCCAATACGCGGTTGGAGGGGGTTGAGGTTGTGATCGCGCAAACGACGATACCGAGCCTGGGCAAGCGCAGGAGAATCTAGCGCGAATCCCCGGCTTTGCTCTTGCTCTTGCTCTTGCTTCTAAGTGCGCGGTAGTTCAGGCAACACAAATTGCGACCTCAGGAGGCCGAACGGAGGTCTTGCGGAGGGAGGTGACGGGCATGGATGCCCGTCAAGCGCTGGGCCCCAGGATGGGGCCT